>DAORIS010000001.1 GCA_035438625.1 Candidatus Paceibacterota bacterium | reverse complement strand
AGCATCAACAGGTGCTTGTGGTCTATATCTTACAGGTTTTGTATTTCCTAACCAAACAAACAAACTTGATGATGTAGTTCGCCTCCAACTCTTCCTCCGAAACATGGAAGGATCAACTATTGGTACAACTGGTTCATATGATGCTGCTACACAAACTGCAGTTCGTGTATTCCAGTCAAAGTATGCAGTAGATATTATCAAGCCTTGGTCTGACGCAGGATTTCTTCCTAGCGCTACTGAGTCAACAGGTAACGTATACCTTACAACACAGCGTAAGATCAACATGCTTGCATGTCCTTCGCTCGTGATCCCAATGCCTGAACTTAAGTAATTTCTTACTTACCAGGATACAAAAAACCACTCCCAAGGGAGTGGTTTTTTGTTTGCTATAGTGTCCGGTGTGTATATTAAAGTTAAAGTACTGGCGGGAGTTAAAAAGGAGATTGTGGTGAAGCAATCAGACACTCATTTTGAAATGTGTGTAAAAGAAAAGCCCGAGAGGAATATGGCTAACAGAAGAATTATTGAGTTGGTAGCAAAAGAATTTTCAGTTCGACCACAACAGGTTCGAATAATTAGCGGGCACCACAGTGGAAGTAAGATTCTCTCGGTTACTCAGTAGTTACTCCGTCAAAATGCTCGTCAGCAGATTCTGCTTCTAATTTTGTTCTATGAATTATTCCGTCTTTGTGGTGTGGAGGAGTGTAGATTGTATAGAGTTTTAATGGTGTTACACCGGTATTGATAATATTGTGCGTTGCGCCAGCCGGGACAATGACCGAGCTCCCATCCATAATTTCATGTGTAACACCGTTGATTATTGCTGTACCAGTTCCATTTTCAATGCGGAAGAATTGATCAACGTCGTGTATTTCTTCACCGATCTCTTCTTCAGGAGAGATGCACATAAGGACAAGTTGGCAGTTTTTTGCTGTGTATAGAACCTTTCTAAAATCCTCATTTTCAAGAGTGAGTTTCTCGATATTTGCTATATATCCTTTCATATATTAATTATGTTATAGATACCTACTATCATACGCCCAGTGCAGTAATGCTTGTCTCTGTTTTGTGTGACAGTGGATATCTCCAGGTCTGCAGTTCTTCTTAATCTGACCAACATGTCTCCGCATTGCTTTCCATCGCTTAACTTGTTTTTCATCCTCTTCAGGTAGTCTCCGTCCGATGAAATATCGTGCATACCACTGAAACCATCCACGTGGGTCATGTTTTTCGTTTATCCAACCTTTTTCTCTCCACACTGAAAGTGGCTGACTTGCGTCGACTTTAAATAGATTAAGTTCTGGATCGTGACCCGGTTGATCAATTGGATGGAATTTTGCGTGTGTAAACCAATCTTTTGGAAATTCGTTTGTGCAATCTCTCATGTATCTTCCGCCAAAAACCCCAAGCTCAAGCATTTGTTTCGGAGTGAGGTCTGGTTTGAAGTCGGGGTGAAAATTTTTTCCTGGCAACTCTGATATTTCATACGTGTAATCAGACTGCATTTTGTCTGAAACCGAAATACTTCTTCTGTGTGTTGCCATATGCTAGTTCAGATACCAAATTGAAAAGTTTAAGTATCCTGCAAATGATACCCAGAGTATATACGGAAGAAGTAGCCATGCAGCTGGTTTTGAAATTCTTGCAAAGAGAACAATGGAACAGAGAATTGCAATCCACAGTACAGACAACTCAAAGAAGGCAAGACCGGTATTTTGTGCTCCAAAAAAGATAATTGACCAGAGTGTGTTTAGGATAAGTTGTGCAATGAAGACGGTAAGCGCAACTTTCACGTCAGTTCGTGCCAGTCCTTTTTTCCAGATTAGAAATGCTGCAATTCCCATAAGCACAAAGAGTGTCGTCCAAACCGGGGCAAATACCCACGATGGGGGATTTAATGCTGGTTTTTCAAGGGATGTATACCAAGTTGGTATTGCTGGGTACGTTGCCAGTGAACCGATTAATCCAGCGGACTGACAGACTACTATTAAGAATAGAAGCTTAAACCAATCTAATTTGTTCATATTAATATAGTAGCACTGTGATAGATAGAAAATAAAAATCGACCACCACAAATCTGTGGTGGTCGATATTTTCTTTTTTAGCGTTTAAGTGTTTCTTCAATGATTCGAGTTACCTCCTTTGGATCAAGGATGCTCCCATTGATTCGAGGGCTACCAGAGATAATGTCACTACCACCCCAGGTCTCCTCGAGTAAATCTCCTTTCTTTGCTTTCTCGGCCTCGTTAAGTGCCTTTAGTATTTTTGGAATAGGAAATGGTACGAACTGAGAGGATCTGCCAATGCTATACGTAAATCTTCCTTCACCACGTTCTCTGACCGATACAAATGCCTGGATCTTATCCCCATATACGCCAATTCTGGCATTTGGTCCTATTTCTCTTACCATGGTCCAGTTACTCCCACCACCGATCTTTTTAAATCGAGTATCGAGTTCGATTTTGTGAGGATTGCCATTGATATAGCCCATGATCCGGTTTCCGACGTCTTCGATGATACCTTCAAACATGTGGTCTACACGTTTGTCCAGACCTCCGTTGGTACGGAACGTGTGATACGGGGCAAACACCCACATGAGCTCTTGAAGAGTACCAAGGTCTTTGGGAAACGGATACGCTCCGCCGGTGGTATCTAGCATGTCTTCCATACTCACTAGACGGTTGAGTGGAGGATTCATGGTGTTAATTGCAAGATGACTATTTTTCAGAATGAAAACTGATAGACAGACATCTTCGTCACAGTCATTTACGTATAAGTGAGCTTTTGGTGACGACAATTCGGTGCAGAAAGTGCAATATAGTCCTGAACGAACTGCGATTAATACCTGAGCACATGTTGCTCGGGTCTCAAGTCTCGACACTTCTTCGTGGTGATTAAAGTTTGCCCAAGGACCCGTAGGATTAAACCGAGGACCTTCCTTTACGTATCCATCAAGTGCAATTGAAAAGGGAGGTGACTGAGTGGTAAATTCCTGCCACGATAAAGGGGCGATCTGAGCCTTAACAACGAGTGAAATCATGACTACTCCTTATCCACAATTGGACCATGTCAGAGTTCTTCCATCACACGATGGAGAGCCTAACTTCTAATAATATTATACACTGAAATATAAAAAAGTCAATATTTATATTCCTGAATACCAATCAAGTAGCACTACTTGGATATCTGGATTGGCATTCTGAACAATATCTGCAAACTTGTTTACGTCACTTAATCCATCTTGTCCGCGATAATGATATGGATATACCTGACGAGGTTTAAATTCTAATACCGCATCAGCTGCTTCTTCGATATCCATGGTAAATGGAGGGTTCATCGGAATAAATGCTATGTCTATATTAGTAAGTGCTCGCATTTCAGGTGTTCCGTCTGTGTCGCCTGCAAAATATACATGTGAGCCATTGCGTTCAATGATATATCCATTTCCTCGTCCTTTGGTGTGTCTACTGTCCTCTGACTCTGGAAGGTTATACATTGGGATTGCTTTGACGGTAAAGCCCTGTATTGATGTAGTTTCATCGTTTTGTAGAACTTGTGCACGTGATGCAAGGGAGGTGGGAAGTAGGTCATACACTGCTTTGGGAACAATAAGTGTTGCCTCTCCAACAATCCTCTCTAATGTGCTTGTGCTGAGGTGGTCGCCGTGGATGTCTGTCACAAGAACAATATCTGTAGATGATGCGCCCATAAGTCTTGATGACGTACCAACCGGATCAACAATAATTCGTGAATTCTCCCACTCAAGCACTGCTGTTGCATGTCCAATTGGGGTTATACGGAGTGAAAGTACCTCATGGTTTTCAACTGTCGGCTCAGCTTGCTTTTCGTTATATATGTATGTGTTAAGGGTATAAAACGCAGCAATTATTAGTAATAAGATTGTCAGAATCCATACTATTGTTTTCATGGTTCTATTGTATGTGAGTGTGGGGAAGATGCAATTTAAATTAAAGTTTTAGTAGTATGCTGTAATAAACAAAAAACTCGAGTTGTTTGCTCGAGTTTTCCTCCTTTCATGTTTGACCCTTTGATGCACCACGGAATGGTGCACGGATCATTTTTGTCTCGAACTGTACTTGTTCTGAACGGATCGATTTCTTCGATCGTCCAGCCCATGTACACCCATTCCGTCGCAGAAGGGAAGTGGCTTCCTGTTGAAGCCGGAATTCCTGTTCTGAAAGCAGAACCCGATGTGTGTAGTGGTGACTCATTATAAATGCATCTCTGATTTCAATCAGAGTGCGAAATGAAACACGTACTTTTTCTACAAAGCCACTTGCCACATCGGTTTGGGATCTAAATAATAGAATACATCATTAATATATTTTGTCAATAGGTTACCTGGAATAATATAAGCCGTTCCGGATTACCATATCCAGAACGGCTTATATCAAACGGCAGACGGTTCTTTTTGAAGGGGTATTGTGAGCATGGTGAACTCATCAGTATTTACACCATTCATTGGTCTTGATGCTTTGACCGTTAAAACGCCACTACTTATTACGAACGAAATCTGTGCTGATTCTATAACTGACGGGCAAATAAATAAGCTCTCATCAGAAATTGGTTCGTTCGGAATCAGAGTGATGCTCATATTCAAGCGGTCGGTTCTCGACCCAGAGATTTCAAGAAGAAGTTGTTGATCGGCCTTGTCAGTATCTGAATTTGAAAAATTACCATGTCTGCTGCTAACAGGTATGCGGAAGCTCCCAGATCTAAACCCTGATACGGCAAGTTGACTGTCAGTTGCGACAATGTGCACATCTTTGTTACCAAACTGAGGTACGGTA
Source organism: Candidatus Paceibacterota bacterium (assembly GCA_035438625.1). Classification (NCBI taxonomy): domain Bacteria; kingdom Bacillati; phylum Minisyncoccota; species Minisyncoccota bacterium. Next base: position 135,545 of record DAORIS010000001.1, on the reverse strand, counting down.
ACCATAATTCTATCCATGGACCACTCCCTTTCAAAAGAGTTTATATTCCAAGGAGAATACTACAGAAAACAAAGAAATATACAACGTATATAATTTAATTAACACACCCTCGCGTATCTGTGGTGTTAAGGTTGCGATATCCACACCACCATATTTGACATATACCCCCCGGGGGGTATATAGTGTACACATGAAATTAGAAAAAGAAAAATTAGTTAGACATCTCAAAATTATGGAGGGTCAAGTTCGAGGTCTTCAAGAGATGATTGAAAAAGGTACATATTGCATCGATGTTATTACACAAGCATCTGCTGTAAAACAGGGCTTATCAAATGTTGAAGATAAGCTTTTAGAGCATCATCTTAGTCATTGTCTTGTAAATCAAATTAAGGAAGGAAAGTCTGCCAAAGCAACAGAAGAAATTATTAAGGTGTATCGCTTAAAAAGAAAATAATATGAAAGTGTCAATCTATTTAGCATCAGGCCTTGTAGTTGTTGGTGTGGTTTTGGGTGTTGTCTTTGGGTACTACCTTACTCCAGAATATAAGACTTCAATGTTTGAAAAGAACTCTATGAGTTTGGGTCAGGCCGATAGGACATTTGATTTGAGATATATAAATGCCATGATTTCCCACCATCGTGGTGCAATGCTACTTGCAGAACAACTCAGCAAAAATACCACCCGAACAGAAATGAAGATCTTGTCGGATAATATTTTAAACGATGAGCCAAAGGCAATTGCTGAACTATACACATGGAAGAAGGAATGGTACGGGGACACAAAAAAGGTTAGAGATCCTATTGTGGCAAATCTTGGTCCTGCGGGTGATACGTTTGATATACGCTTCCTTAATGCCATCATTGCTCATCATGAGGCGGGTATAGATATGACAAAAGAAACGAGACTAAAATCAAGCCGAGCGGAGATATTGGATAATGCAAATGCCGTCGAGACGTTCCTTTCAAACGGGTTAGAAACACTTATGGGACTTAGAAGTGCTTGGTACAACATCTAATAGCCATGACTACACAAATCTTAAAAGTTAAAGGGATGCATTGTGCGAGTTGCGCCTCAATTATCACCAAGAAACTTTCCACCTTGCCACATGTTCGATCCGTCAACGTAAATTACGGGAATGAAAAGGCTAAAATTGATTACGACGACAGTCAGGTTTCAGTTCATTCCTTGAATGAAGAAATAAGTAAACTTGGATATTCACTTGTACCTGAAAAAGATCAAATCAATAGTGAGCATAACCATACAGCAATGAAAGGAAATGAGTTAGATGAACTCAAACACAAAACAGAGTTTATAATCCCAGTCACGCTTGTAGTGTTTGGTCTCATGATGTGGGATATTCTTGCCCGGACAACGACGTGGATGCCAAATCTACCTATTCCGATGGAGCTTTTTAACACTATTTCAATGGTGTTGGCTACTGTTGCGTTGTTTTGGGTCGGTAAGCCATATTTGCTAGGGGTGACCAGGTTTATGAAACACAGAGTTGCAAACATGGACACACTTATCGGTCTCGGTACACTTGTTGCATACACATATAGCATTCTCGTCACACTTCTACCTTCTCTTGGTACATTACTGCGTGTTCCTGAGTACACATACTTTGACGTCACTATTGTCGTTATTGGTTTTATAACACTTGGTAAATATCTTGAGGCACGATCAAAAAAGAAGACTGGCGATGCTATTGAAAAATTGTTAAATCTCCAAGCAAAAACAGCCATTGTCATTCGTGATGGTAAAGAAACTGAGGTGAAGATTGATGAAGTAGTGCATGGTGACAAGATTGTTATAAAGCCGGGCAGTAAGATCCCTGTCGATGGATTGGTTCTTGAAGGTAACTCGTTTGTAGATGAATCAATGGTTACCGGTGAGCCGATTCCTATTGAAAAAAAGAACGGTGACACTGTTGTTGCTGGAACAATCAATACTAGCGGTTCATTTGTATTTGAAGCTAAAAAGGTTGGCAAAGAAACTTTGTTATCTCAGATTATAAAAATGGTTGAAGAGGCACAAGGGAGTAAAGCACCTATTGAGGCCCTTGCAGACAAGATCTCTGGTTTTTTTGTACCGATCGTTCTGGTTATTGCGTTTATCTCTCTTGTGGTATGGCTCTCTGTCGGCTCTCAATTCATTGGTTTTTCACAAGCGATGTCGCTTGGGATTCTCTCGTTTGTGAGTGTGCTTGTTATAGCTTGTCCATGTGCTCTGGGTCTTGCAACTCCCACTGCAATTATTGTTGGTGTTGGTAAGGGTGCCCGAAATGGAATCCTTATTAAGGACGCGTCGTCACTTGAGCATTTGCATAAGGCGGATACTGTGGTGGTAGATAAAACAGGTACTATTACGATTGGTAAACCTACGGTGGTTAATATTCATAACGTGTCTCAGTTAACTGAAGATGATTTCATACGCATTATCTCGTCACTCGAAAGTAAATCTGAGCATCCAATTGCACACGCAATTACACAGTATGCACAAAATAAAAATATATCTTTAGTTAAACCATCAAACTTCTCAATCATTCAAGGCAAGGGTCTCAAAGGTGTGATTGACGGTACTGAGTATTTTATTGGAAATGCTCAATTGATCCGTGAACTTAAAATTTCATTCGATCAAAATCAATTAGAACAGTATACGTCTGAAGGGAAGACCCCGGTGCTTATAAGCACCAAAAATGATTTTCTTGGCTTTGTTATGGTTGCAGATGAGGTGAAGAAAGAATCAAAAGAAGCAATTGCGAGTCTGCATAAACTTGGAATAAAAGTAATTATGCTTACTGGTGATGACGAGAAGGCAGCAAAATATATAGCTTCTCAGGTTGGAATTGATGAAGTAATTGCCCACGTGTTGCCGCAGGATAAGATGGATAAAATTAAAGCACTGCAGGCACAGGGGAAAATTGTAGCAATGGCTGGAGACGGTGTGAATGATGCGCCAGCACTTGCCCAGGCAAATGTTGGTATCGCCATGGGGACAGGAACGGATGTGGCAATTGAATCTGCCGGTGTAACACTTCTCCATGGGGATATTTCTAAACTTGTAAAAGCTATTAAACTCTCGAAGATCACCATGCGGGGGATTAAGCAGAACCTCTTCTGGGCGTTTATCTATAACATTGTTGGAATTCCACTTGCTGCTGGTTTGTTTTATCCCGTCTTTGGGTGGTTATTAAATCCGATATTTGCTGGATTTGCTATGGCTATGTCATCAGTTTCTGTGGTATCAAACTCGCTACGGATAAAGGCTAAAAAATTATAAGAGAATACGTACTCGTCGCTAATTACTATGACTACACAACAAACACAAAAATATACTTTTCATGTACATGGTATGCACTGCAATGCCTGTGTATTCATGACTGAAAGTGAGCTAGGTAATTTACCTAATATCACTCATGTAAAATCAAGTCTTAAAAATCATTCAGTCGAAGTTACTGGAGATTTTGGTAACAAGACTGAAGTACAAATTGCAGAAGAGCTAACGCTACCTTTAAAGCCACACGGATACACTGTATCAGTTGAAAAAAAGCAGCACATGGCTACGTGGGGGGATTTCAAGATTGCGGTCCCTGTTGCTCTCAGTTTTGCCGCACTCTTTGTTGTGTTACAGAAAATGGGAATTGTAAATCTTGTGAAAGTTGGCAATGTAACCTTCGGCACATCATTTGTGATTGGTATCATTGCGTCACTTTCAACCTGTATGGCAGTTGTTGGTGGACTAGTCCTTTCAATGTCTGCTACGTTTGCAAAAGAGGGCGACAAGGTTAGGCCGCAGATTATGTTCCATGTTGGTAGAATAATTACATTTTTTATTCTCGGTGGAGTGATTGGGGTAATTGGATCAGCATTTACTCTGAATACATCAGCAACTTTTGCTTTGAGTTTAATCATTGGAATCGTCATGCTTATTCTTGGTGTTAATCTTCTCGATACTTTCCATTGGGCAAAGAAGTTACAACCGACAATGCCAAGGTTTATTGCTACACATGCTCACAGGGTGTCAAAGTTCAACCACACGCTTACGCCACTCCTTGTTGGTATGGCAACATTCTTTCTTCCGTGTGGATTCACTCAGTCAATGCAGTTGTATACACTGTCTACCGGAAGTTTTCTAACTGGAGGTCTTACTATGCTTGCTTTTGCTTTGGGAACACTTCCAGTACTTGCTTTGATTAGCTTCAGCTCATTCAGTATTCAAAAGAGTGCAAAAGCAGGTGTGTTCTTCAAAACTGCAGGACTGATAGTTATTATGTTTGCACTCTTTAATCTTGTTAATAGTCTGGTAGTAATTGGAGTAATACCGCCAGTATTTAACTTTTAGTATAATTCCAATTATGAAAGCAATTATTATTTCAATCATCGTAGCAATAGCAATCATCGGGGGAGTATTTATGCTCACCAGAAGTGGTAACACTGGGCAAGTTGCAAATGTAAACAATGTCAGCATTGTTGATGGAAAACAAATAATTGAAATAAATGCCAAGGGTGGCTATCAGCCTCGAAAGAGTATTGCCAAGGCGGGTATTCATACAATCATTAGATTTAATACGAAGGGAACTTTTGATTGCTCATCATCAGTCCGTATCTCGAGCTTAAATATAACCAAGTCATTACCCCAATCGGGAACAACAGATATAGACATTGGTAGTGGTCAGCCAGGAACGCTTAAGGGGTCGTGTGGAATGGGTATGTATCCATTTGAGGTAGAGTTTCAGACAAGTTAGAGAAGGTCAAAACCTTAAAGTATTTGGTAGGAAATAAAACCTCACGCAACATGAGGTTTTATTATGAGTGCTCCCGCAATTATCTCTTTTCCGAACTGTATAAAATGCATCCGTTAATTAAAATTAGTATGGAAAAGTTTCAGAAGTTTAGGTTTATATAAAACGAAAGCCTCACAACCGAGTGGCCGTGAGGCATTTCGATTGTGAGGTGTGGATGAATGTTCAGTGCCAGTCGGAGATCTTCATTCCGCGCTCCGTCCGCATGAAACAAAGGAACGTAGAGAGCATGTCCCGCGTCTTGGCAGTCAGCATGTAGCGGAGCGCCTTCTGATCAGTCTCATCAAGCTTCGGCAAGTTGTCGTTGAATGACTTCATCATGTCCGCAACCTTCCGTTCAATCTCGATGAGATTCTTATCGAGAGCCTTTCGACCCTTGGCCTTCCGGCACAGTTCGTTTTCTTGCTTTACGAATTGCACTAACTCATCAAAGGTGAGCATAATCCTTCTCCTTTCCGGCGAAATTGCCAGGTATTAATATACTATATATAAGTAGATTTGTCTATAGTGAACCTTGAATTCTAACTTGAAGTGTAATTAGAGTGATTACTTAGTATGTATTTGTAAATATACTAGTCTTTTGTCTTGAAACCAATTGTATTATATTTAGATTGAAGTTCATTAATCTTCTGTTCTAAATAATTTTTTAGCTCGTCAGCCTTTTTATTATAATATTCAGATTCTTTTGAAAAGTAATAAGTTTTTGTAAAGTTATGATCAGATAAATATAATTCAATTAATTTAAGTTTGGCAATATTAGTTTTATCTAGATCAGTTTTTACACTCGTCCAAATATCAGGGAATATAAAAAATATTTCTGTGCTTTCTATTTTAAACCAAGCACAAGAAGATAATTTTTTAAGATCGTATTTCCAAACACTAATCTGTTTAACTACTGGTAAATACATAAATACATAAATACATTGCTCAGGGTCGTGGACGAAATAACTACCTACTTCCGGACCACAAGTAACTACCATTATATTCCAAATTTGAAAGACGGGATCTATCCGTTGGTCCGGCCGAGAAGCGAGGAGTTAGCGGCAGTCTCATAAAAAAGGTAAAATGATAAATATGGAAATTACTAAATTAGGCCATTGTTGCCTCCTCATAGAAACCAAAGGAAAAAGGATACTCACCGATCCAGGAAGTTACACCATTGAAGCTCATTCAAAGCTTGAGGATATTGATTACATTCTTTTTACACACGAACACCAAGATCACTACCACCTCGAATCCCTTAAGGTAATTTTAGAGAAAAATCCTCAAGCGGTAATCTATACAAATAATTCGGTAAGTGAACTCTTAACAAAGGAAGGTGTAAAGCACACACCGGTTAATCATGGCGACAAGGTGATGCTTGGAGAAATTTCAGTCGATGGTATTGGCGAGAAGCATGCTCAGATGCATAGCACCATTCCGCTATCATCAAACCTCGGATTCTTTATTGAGAATAAATTGTGGTATCCAGGTGATGCATTTACTAATCCAGAGAGATCGGTAGAAGTTCTAGCGCTTCCAGTTTCTGGTCCTTGGATGAAACTTAGCGAGGCTATTGATTACGCTCTTTTACTTAAACCAAAGAAAGCATTTCCGGTACACGATGGTACTCGATTTGGCTCAGCTCATGTGTTACCTGTAAAAATACTAGAACCTCAAGGTATTGAATTTATTGTGATGGCTGAAGGAGATTCAAGGGAATTCTAGGGCAACTTATCCACATTTTGAGTTAGTTTACATTGCTTGACGAGATGTAAGCAAACATATATACTTTGTTTACATTCAAAAAAAGATGTAAGCAAACATGAAAAACCTAGAAATTGGACAACTTAAACAGCAGCCTGAAGGATTCAAAGCTTTCATTCCAGCACCTTTTCCGCCAAAAGGTGGCTTTGAGTTTGATCCAAAAATCCTAAAAAAAAGTGACGAGGCTACTCGACTCCTCGGTAAACTCGACGGTATCACTAAACTTCTACCAGATGTAGATTTCTTTTTGAGTATGTATCTCCGTAAAGATGCTGCGTCTTCAAGTCAGATCGAGGGAACTATGGCAACAATGATTGATGCGATAGAGGCTGAAGTGCAACCAAGCGCAAATATTCCGCAAGATGTTGATGATATTTTGCATTACATCAAAGCTCTTCATTACGGAATGAAAAGGGTCCAACAAGATGATTTTCCAATGGCACTTCGCTTTATTCGAGAGCTTCACAAGCAGTTGATGGATAAGGCACGAACAACACATCATGCTGATCCTGGAGAATTTAGAAAATCTCAAAACTGGATTGGTGGCACAAGACCAGATAATGCTAGGTTCGTCCCTCCTCCTGTTGAAGAAATGCATAAGGCGCTTACTGACCTAGAGAAATTTATGCACTCGGATGATACCACTTTGACCTTGATCAAGGCGGCTCTTATTCATGCTCAGTTTGAAACTATTCACCCATTTCTCGATGGTAATGGTCGAACAGGCCGCATGCTCATAACCTTTTATCTTTGGAAAGAGGGCTATCTAGAAAAGCCGGTCCTATTCCTGTCTTCTTACTTCAAGAAACATCAAAAGATCTATTACGAGCGACTGTTTGGGTACCACTTTGGTTCTACGGCAGACTGGGTTGATTTCTTCCTTGACGGCGTAGTTGAAATTGCTAATGAAGCTATAGATATCGTTGGGAAAATCACAACTCTTCGTGAAAAAGATGTTTTGAAGATTCAAACACTTGGTAAACGAGCTTCGGAAAGTGCCGCTCTTGTCTTGCCTAAACTCTATGAGCAGCCGATCGTAAATGTTGCAACTGTGCAAAAATGGACAGGTTTTTCTCGTGTTGGTGCCCAAGCCTTGATCAATCGCTTTATCGATATGGGAATCCTTTCTCCGAAAGACAAGGATAAGAAGTATGGTCAATCATACATATATAAAAAATATGTAGATATTTTCTCTGAATAAAATTATGAATCCTGTTGCAAACCAAAACCAAAAAGAAACCTACATCAAGTGCAAGAAATGCGGCACTGAGATTCTCTCTATTACGAACGGTAATTTAACCCCATGTAAATGCGGGGCTATTTCTGTTGATGGTTCAAAAGATCTTGTAAGGGTTCTCGGTAAGCCGGAAGACTACGAGGAAATCCAAAAATAATTATGGCAAAATCTGCGAATTCAAATCTACATCGAGCAGCGAAAATGAAAAATGACGAATTTTATACTCGTCTTGCTGATATCGAAAAAGAATTGAAACATTACAAGGATCAGTTTAAAGGCAAAGTTGTCTATTGTAATTGCGATGATCCTTTTGAGAGTAATTTCTTCAAATATTTTGCAGCAAATTTTAATGTACTCGGATTAAAGAGACTCATTGCTACTAGCTACAAACCATCTCCAATTGCGAACACACAACTTGGTCTTTTTGGGGATGAGGAAAACTTAACAAAACCTAAGGGTCGTCCAAAGGTAACTGCTAACAAACTAATCATTAACGAGGTAAGGGATGTAGATGGTGACGGTGCTTTTGATTTGCATGATATTGCTGAACAACTTAAGGCAAACAAGAATAATGAGTGGGCGCCCCTTAAAGGTGAAGGAGATTTTAGAAGCGAAGAAAGTATTGGGTTGTTGAAACAGGCTGATATCGTAGTAACAAATCCACCCTTCTCTCTATTTCGCGAATATATTTCTCAATTGATGGAATATAAAAAGAAATTTTTAATCATTGGTAACGACAATGCGATTTCGTATAAAGAATTCTTTGAATTTGTGAGACAGAATAAAATATGGAATGGTTACGGGAAGGTAAAAGAATTCATTCAACCCGACGGTACTACGAAAAAATTCGGCAATATCGGTTGGTACACTAATCTGGACACAATAAAACGATACGAAAAATTAACACTCTATAAGAAGTACGATCCAAAAAATTATCCTAAATATGATAACTACAAAGCAATTGAGGTATCGAAAGTCACCGATATTCCTTTAGGCTACGAAGGAGTAATGGGTGTACCAGTAACTTTTCTTGATAAATATAATCCGGACCAATTTGAGATATTGGGAATAACCGATAGGGATCCAAATAATAAACATCGGGTCAAAATGTACACAAAAAAAGACTCCCCCAAATACAATGACTTGAATCGGCGTGCTGCAATTAAGATTAACGGTGAACTGAGACCTACCTATGCACGACTATTAATAAAATCAAAAAAATAATATGAAAATCGATTTACATAAAATTTCAGTGCGCAAAGTGGTTGATGGCTATAAAGACAGCAATGAGGAAGGTGTGGTGGCGTATGGCGGCAAACTTGATGTCCGTCCCAAATATCAGCGAGAGTTTGTGTATAAACCAGAACAGCGTAATGCCGTAATGCATACTATCCGTCACCAGTTTCCTCTCAATGTTATGTATTGGATAGAAAATAGTTCAGGAAACTTTGAAGTGCTTGACGGTCAGCAACGCACTTTGAGTATTTGTCAGTACGTCAATGGTGATTATTCAATTAACGATCGCTATTTTCATAACCTTACAAAAGAGGAGAAGGATCAAATATTGGACTACGAGTTAATGGTCTATTTCTGTGATGGTACGGATAAAGAGCGTATTGAATGGTTCGATGTTATTAATACGGCTGGTGAAAAGCTCACACCGCAGGAGTTACTCAATGCCGTTTACACCGGTCCTTGGCTTTCAGATGCAAAACTCAAATTTAGTAAATCAAATTGTGCCGCATATCTTTTAGCAAATGATGGCGGTGCATTGCTCACCGGTTCACCAATTCGACAAGAATATTTAGAGACCGCGCTTTCGTGGATCAATGATGGAGATGTAGCTGGCTATATGGCTAAGCACCAGCATGACAAAAACGCAGATAAACTATGGCAATACTTCCAGGATGTAATAGCGTGGGTGCGAGAGACCTTCACCAACCATCGCAAAGAAATGGCAAATGTAAATTGGGGTGAACTGTACAACAAATACAAGGATAAAAAGTTAAATGCCAAAAAATTGGAGGAAGAAGTTACTAAACTTATGCAAGATGACGACGTGACGAAGAAATCAGGTATTTACCCATACGTCCTTACCGGAGATGATAAACATCTTTCAATCCGAGCTTTCAACGACAAAATGAAGCGTGAGGCATATGAGCGACAGAAAGGCGTTTGCCCATGGTGTAAAAAAGAGAAGAAAGAAAAACAAAAGTGGGGTATCGAAGAAATGGAGGCGGATCACATCACCCCATGGCATGAAGGCGGTAGAACATTAGCTGAAAATTGTCAGATGCTTTGTAAAGACCATAACCGGACCAAGTCTGGTAAATAAAATTATGACAACAAACAATGGCTTAACTCCAGAATTGGATAATAAAGCAGAGATCGAGAGATTACTCGAATCTGAAATCCAAGCTCAAAGAGATAGAGCTATGGTGAAAGCCTTACAAAATGTAACCCTTGGGGTTGTTAACACTCGATTTGCTCTATCCGGCCTAAGATCAAGTATCGGTTATATAAAAGAAAGGTTGGACGCTTTGAATAAAAATATCAAAGAATCATCAGATTCGTCTGACAAACTTACTGCAGCCATAAAGAATATTACTTTATGGGGAACAATTATCGCTGGTACAGGCGTAATGGTGGCAATCTTTAACTTAGTATTTGAGGTTTATAAATATTTTCACCCATTAAATTAACCTATGGAATTTGATTCATCCTCACTAGGATATATTCTAGATTTTCTTGCAGGATTTTTCATAATCCAGTCTATTGTCTTGAGATCAAAAAGACATATAAAAGCTGAATCCTCCACTTTATATGATGGTAATCCGCTAGTATACGAATCACAATTAAAAGCTTTCTGGGACGGTTGGATAGGTGTGGTCCTATTATTTATTGGGTTATTTCTTCATCTTATCCATTTTGAAATACATGTTTATATTTTTTTAATTAGTGCCGCACTATCAGTAACAGTGCCATACGTTTTCACTTTTTTAATAAAGAGAACAATAAAAAAGGAAGTCCGACACGAGCACCCTCATTATGATCAGGTTACGAAAAATATGGAGGATGGAAAATACTAATGAATAAACATAGTATGAAAAGCTTATTCAAATGGTTTGGTGCATTGTTTAATAAAAAAGATGTCATGGATGGTGTTGATGAAGCTTTTTTCCGTCCAATTATGTTTTTGTTTCCGAATATCCTTAAAGAAAGTGTGTCATCAAAGGTGGATATAGAAGATTGGAAAAAAGATTATTTATCAAAAAATAAAAATATCGAGAAGTACATATATGATGCATGTGAAGCGCTGCAGATTTGTGGAATTTCCTACACAAAATACAAAAAAGAACTTAAGCGTTATTCGGACGATGAACTCAACAATGGTGCTGGTGAAATAGTGGGCAGAAACTTTGAAATTGAAGCCCGCCTCATGTTAAGACGAATGCTAGAGCTATTTGTAGAAAGTACCCATTTTGAGAAGATTAAAAACGATAAAGAAAAGACATTTAAGCATTTTAATTTACTTCGGAATCTTAAGGCTTTTCATTCAAGGAAGAGTAATGTTAAAGAATTCTGTGATTTTGATTTGGAATTTGACACCAAGGCCATTTCTGAGATTCGTTCAGAGTTAAGTAGTTTGTCCATTAAAAACACATTTTATCTTGTTAATAACAAGGATTTTAATAAAGATGGAGATATTAAGAATCTATTTAAACCATTTCGTAATTTACTTGAGGAAGCCTTACCAAGTATGACAGATGGATTGAGGGAGATGGTCGGTGAGTCCTATCAATTATATGCGGAAACCAGTGATGTTATTCATGGATTTTCTGGTGGACCAAATTTTAATCTACGAAATTATCATCAGGAAGTAATGGCTATTTATGCCAGGTCAGCAGTGCTTGCCTCAAATATTCTGAAATATCTTGTAGTAATAGGTGAAAGCCAAATAAGCAACACTAAGATTAAAGAAGCTATTAATGGATTGAAAACTGATGGTTTGCCAGAACAATATACATTTAATATTGGAGACAAAGTGCTGGTGCTTAGACAGATCCGGGCACAAATAATAGAGATATCAGAATCAAAATATAAGTGTAAAAAATATAAAGTTAAATATGATGACAAGCGCGGAGATTTTAATTGGTCATTCGAAAGAGAGTGGTTTTTGTTAAAGGAACTAACCAAGCTTAAGTCATAAAGTAGCCGTATTTAGCCCCTAAATTGCCCTGTGTACGCTTTTCTGAGCCTATCCAGGGCTTTTTACGTTGTAATTGATTCCGCAGAGTTTTTCGCACTTTTAGCAATCCATACTTAGTGGGTCCTATAGCAAAAGTAATGCACACCAAAATGCACGATGTGTGCTTTTAGGATTAGAGGGTCCAGAGAAGATAGAAGTAATTCCTACAGTTTGTCACTTTTATTCTCTTAGGATAAACCCATAATCCTGGCCATAAAAAGTAATACACCATGTTTTGCTTTTTTATACGGATAGGATTAGGAACATCCTCATAGGGTAAAAGTAATTCCTGCAATTAGAAACTTTTACACCTTTAGGATTATGAATACTCCTGTTGCGCGGAGAAAGCTGGGTCACTCGCAACAGGGACTCAGCTTTTTCCGTTGCAGGTCAAAGGTCGAAATTATTAATCAAGCACCACATCATCATGCTAAGCAAACAAGCGCTAGACGAATATCGGGAAATATATCGCCAGGAACATGGCGAGGTCCCATCAGATGAGGTCCTGGTTGAAGAAGCAACCAAACTCCTGACAGTCTTTGACCTTGTCTATCGGCCGGTGAAAAAGGTGTGGCTTAAAGAATATGAACAACGAGAAGTATTTTCTGGAGTGGTTGGACCCGAAGAAAAAGAAAACAGAGATAGCTCATGCCTACCACAAGGCGAAGATCGAGGAACTGAAGAATCAGATTGATCGGTCCGTTCTGCGCGGCAAGAGAAAGCCGACTCGCTTTTTCATCGAGAATGAATTTGTAAGCGAAGGCTACATGGCAAAGTTGCCGAAGATTTGTACGCTAGTTTACTGTGCAATTCTTAAGCATGGAAACACACAGACCCAAGTGGCCTGGCCGAATCTAGATACGATCCAGGAACTTACAGGAGAGAAGAACAGAAACTATGTGGCAAATGCGGTCCGGTTGCTTGTTGAGTGCAGTATTCTTGGTGTGGTCCAGACTAAGAGCGGATTTAAAACACTGAACCTGTATTACTTTAAGTCAGTCGATTTTTGGAAAAGCATTACCCATGTTACAGGAAGATTAAAACTGAAAGACTCGGTTGCGCAGTATCCAGATATACATCTCCGTAGTATCCGAAAGCGCAAAAATCGTAGTATTAACGTAGATACTTTAACTAACCAAATAAATAAATCCCCGAATTCTTTAACTAACATAGGTGATGTTCTTAAAAGGAAAATGCATAAGTGGCAGCTACCAGAACAAGTTGCTATTCAAGAGCCTTCTGGGCATAGTGTCGTCCAGACAGCCTATGAAGGATATATACCTTTAAGTGAGGTGATAAGACCCACAGAAGAAGGAGAAAATTTACCCGATATAACGGGAAATTTACGGGAAGTCGGCAGTATCCAATCGGATACTACGGAACCACCCTTTAAAAACGGCGAAAAATGGGCTGAGGGAGTAAATGAGACCCACAATCAAACACAAAATGAACCAGACAAACCAACCAACTAAATACTTCCTATACGCTCGTAAATCCAGTGAGGCAGAAGACCGACAGGCAGCGTCCATAGATGCCCAGAAAGATGAGCTCTTAAAAATTGCAAAGGACCAGGGGTTGAAAATCATTGATATCCTCGTAGAGTCACAATCAGCTAAGAAGCCAGGCAGAAAGGTATTTAACTCAATGCTTGAAAGAATCTATAATGGCGAAGCCAATGGAATCTTATGTTGGAAACTGGACCGCCTGGCTCGTAATCCGGTTGATGGTGGACAGATAAGTTGGATGTTGCAGCAGAGTGCCATATCTCAAATCGTCACGTTCGGCCGAACCTATTACCCAACAGACAACGTGCTAATGATGCAAGTCGAACTTGGTATGGCCAACCAATTTATCCGAGACCTGTCAGTGAATGTTAAGCGAGGTCTGCAAAAGAAAGTGAGAGATGGTTGGATGCCAAGCGGTGCGCCAATTGGGTATCTCAATACACCAAATAAGCAAAAGGGATATAAGACTTTAGAAAAAGATCCTGAAAGATTTCCATTGGTCCGAAGACTTTTTGATCTGGCACTTACCGGCAATTATTCTATTGCTCAGATTTGGAATATCTCAAAAAAACAACTAAATCTACGCACAGTTCCACGAAGAAATATCGGTGGCGAACATCTTTCACGATCTGCAATTTATGCAATTTTAGGCAATCCATTTTATTACGGGTGGTTTGAGTTTCCACTTCATAGCGGTAATTGGCATAAAGGGGCGCATGAACAAATGGTAACCAAAGAAGAATTCGATCAGGTCCAAAAAGTTATGGGTAGAAGTAGTCAGCCGCGCCCTCGACGAGAGGAACGCACATTTGCGTTTACCGGTCTGATGAAGTGTGCGACGTGTGGTTGCAGCATTACTGCTCAAGCTAAGGTAAAGCGTTGTAAGAACGGCAATGTCCATCACTACGTTTACTATAACTGCACCAAAAAGAGATATGACGTAGGGTGTACCGAAAAGCACGTTGAAGTAAAGCAACTCCATTTACAAATTGGTGGAATCCTTAAGGATATAAGAATTTCAGAGGAATATCGGGATTGGGCGGTAAAGCATGTTCACGAAGTACGAAAGAATGAAGCTGAAAGTGATTCAATAGCCCTCAAGACTAAACACAAAGAATGTGAAGAAGTAACGCAGCAGCTGCAGTCTTTGACCTTGAACTTCACCGCACCTTCCAATAAGGCTCGAACCATCATTAGCGATCAAGAATATCAGTCTTTAAAATCAGACCTACTCAAAAAGAAAGGAATTCTTGAAGATGAATTGAAGCTCAAGAATAAAGCCGTTGAACAATGGGCCCAACTATCAGAGCAAACTTTTGATTTTGCTTGCTATGCCCATCTTTGGTACGAGAATGGCGATGAAAAGACCAAAAGAGCGATACTCGCATGTCTTGGCTCGAACCTCACCATTTCCGACAAAAAGATCCAGATTTCTTACAGTTCTTTCTTTTTGAGCCTCATAAAAGCACGAGATGCTATCGAACAAGAAATCGAACGCGCTCGAACCTCTAAAAAGCCAATGCTTACAAAACAAAACAGGCATTTTGTACCTGCTTTGTCACTAGGGCTCCCCGGGCAGGATTCGAACCTGCGACCAATCGATTACATCGCTCTTATGATTTCTCTTAAGGATGGACTATATCATCTCCACCAATCACTTATACAAATGAAGGGGAGCAAGGCGCTTCCAAATCGATCCTGTGATCGAAATGTACTCCCGTAAAGGGATAGTCTCTACACCTTCCGAATTGTTACATCCGGCTTGGCTCGGTATTACCCGATCAATAACTTGATTTAGGGCTTCACCGAATTCACCTTGTTTTTCAACCAGAATTACTTCTGGAAGCTGCGTTACGCCACAGTCGACTGCTCTACCGCTGAGCTACCGAGGAATATTGTTATATCTGCAAAGAACTAAAAAGCCTGGATGGCAGTATAGCAGAGAACACTTGTTTTTCAAGACTTTTTAGGCTATTTCTTGCCGCGAAGATAGTCTTGATAATTCATCTCTTTCCGTCCCTCAGGAACCACTTTTAAAGGAGTGAACATGGTACCAACCATTGCTACATCAGTTATCTTTACCCGAATCTCACGTCCTGCGTGGGAATCGGTAAACCAGACACCAGGAGATCGGTGAAATGCACAAAACTTTCGGAATGCCTCTTCGTGGAGGTGTTCATCTCGTGTGTCGGCTAGGGAAGTGAGTTGTATTCGTGCATCTTCTTTTGAAAACTTATGAGTATAGGTTGCCTCATCGTGATTCTGTTCAATTGCTTCTTTTGTTCCATTCATCCAATCAGAAATACACTCAGAAAATAGCGCTGCTCCTTCGTCGGCCATAAACAATTCTAAAGATTCTTCTTTCATTGGCCATGCAAGTGGTTGAACAACTTTTTGTGCCACGATTGGTCCATGATCCATTTGTTCATCAAGAAGCATTATGGAAATTCCAATTCCATCTTTTTGAAGTGTCTCATCAAGGATCATGCTTTGCATTGGAGAAGGACCTCGGTACTTTGGAAGGAGGGAAGGATGGATATTCAATACTCCTCGATCTGGTAGATCGAGGATATTTTTTGGAATTATCTTTCCATAGGAAGCCACAAGAAAGACTTCTCCGCCAAGTGCGGTAATACTAGACTCTGTCCCTATTGCATGCTCACCTCGAATTGACTGTGGGGCGAGAAAAGGGATGTTATGGAACTGTGCGTATAATGCCACCACATTTGGCTTAACTTCTCTTCCACGACCTTGTGGGGCGTAAGGGGTGGTTACAATTCCTGAAGGAGTAATCCCTCTTTTTTGAAGAGACTCAAGGACTGAGATTGAAAACGATGAACTACCGAAAAAAATTAGTTTCATCCGATTTGTGGTTCCTTATGATCTTTTATACGTTCAGGAGGGAGGTCTTCAACGTCGACTGCGCGGTCGGTAAATAGTTTTCCTTCTAGGTGGTCAACTTCATGTTGGAAAATTTGAGCAAGTAGCCCTGATGCACCGCGAGTGAATATTTCACCTCGTTCATTGTATGCACGAAGCGTGGCTTTGGTACTACGCTCAATCTTTCCGTATAAGTATCGAACGGAGAGGCATCCTTCCGGGAGTAATTTCTTTTCTTTTGAAAGTTTTGTAATTTCAGGATTAATACACACCAAGTCTTCTGCATGCATGTCGGCATTTCGTCCACGTCTAAATGCTTTCTTTGAAACAATGAAAATTCGAAGAGATGAGCCAATTTGAGGTGCGGCAATAGCAACACCATCGTCCTGTGAGTCTAGTGCCTCTTTCATGGAGTTAATAATCCGTGTGAGATGTGCAGAACCAAGGTCTTTTGGTTGAACTGGATCTGCAATCTTTCGAAGTGTGGGGTGTTCGGCTTGGAGAATTGTTGTCATTGGATATATATCATCAGATAACTGGTTTTTAGACAAGTTGTAGCTATTCCAGCCCATATGGGTCTACAGTAAGTCTAAATGATGGATGGAGGCTAATAATAGAGGAAATGAGGCTTCCGTACTCACTTTCTGATGTTCCTTTCTGGATATGAATTCGTACTCCACCCTTAGCTTTTGTACCCATTACTACAAGTGGCAATGAAACTGGATCATGTGCAATAAACGCTTGTTGTAGGGTCTCAAGTGACTCACGTACTTTTGTTGGGTTTCCAGATGTGGTGATGGTAATGATTGAACCATATGGGGGATAGTGAAGTTGTTCTCGAAGTTTTTGTTCTGAGTCAATAAATTCCTCGAGTGTTGGTTTTATTAGAAGGTCCAAGATTTGATCATTACGTTCATGCGCTTCTATATATATGGTGCCGGAAGTTATGTCGGCAATTTTTTCCATAAGTGTTCGAGCAGATTCAAGAATGTGATACTGAGGGATTGAAAGCATATTTTCAGGGTGGGGAATAACAGTGCACCCAATATTCTTAAGATATGGAAGTGCATATATGGTTCCGACAATAATAGTTCCACCCGAGGATTTTTTTAGAAGTTCTTCTGCTCGCTTTGGGGTCGAAGCAATATCTTTATCAATCGTAATAACTTTCGCATCAGGAAATGCTTTTTTAACATCTTCAGAAACTGACTCGGTGCCTGGCTTGATGAGGCGCAGTCTCCAGCTTCCGCAGTTAGCACAGAGGTCTCGTAGTGGTTGTTCACTTTGGCAGTGGTGGCAATGGTATGCGCGCGGATCTTTTGCTTGGGTGCTTCCAGCTAATCCAACTAATTCTTCAGGTGGGCGAGGTTCTACTTTTCGAATAAGGGTTACAGGAAGTCCACAATTCACGCAGGGAACAGAAACTCCACAGTCCCCACAGCGAACAATCCCGTAGAGAGCTTTTCTAAATGAAAGTACAAAGACATTTTTTCCATCCTGTAGTGTTTGCGTGACTTCTTCAGATAGCTTTGTATCGGCATATAACTTTTGAAGGACACCACGAACTCTTTTTTTAAGTGGGGTTCGGTCAATGGTTACCGTGCTTCCTGTAGCGATTGTAAGAGGAATGGTGCTACCAAGGTGTGTAATTGGTTTACCCGCTTTTTCTGTATACAGTGAAAGCCACTGCAGAAAAGAAACTCTTGGTTCTTTGACCATCGTCCAACCTGCCTCAGAAACATTAACAGCAAGTATCTCGTCTGCTCGTGTTGAAGCGATTGCAGCGTACTGTGGGGTGGTGATTGTAATTGGAATAACTGGTGAGCGGACAATTTCACGGAGCTTTTTTTGTTTTGCAGTTGTGAGAGTTCCTTCAAGTCGACATGTAGGCGCAGTGCCTTCAAGGAGTTGTTCAATGTGCTTACCTATGTCTCGTGTGGGTGTAATTATCGCAATACTTTTTCCTGAGGATGTTACTTCCTTTGTTATTTCTAAAATCTTATTTCTCTGTCCGTCTATTGATAATGCAAAAGATCGTGCCTGCTGATTCTTTACAATCGCTTTATGTTTTGGTGCGGTTATCAATTGCTCCAATAGATCAATTGGCATTTCAGGATAGAGTGCCTTAATTACAGAGCCTGAAAGTGTAAGGTGTGCATCAGCAAGTATTGAAGTAGATTCCAAAAGGGCAGGATCAACTTTCTGTGTTCCAATTACACCCTCGCCATTTCCTAGTCTTTTTAAGGTGAATGGCATGTTCTTAATGTCAGTTCTGTTTCGAATAGGTGAGCTATCAATTACAACACCAAGGAGAGGTTTGTTGCGAATTCTGATGGGTACCAATGCTCCACGCGAAAAACCGCTCGATGAAAAGTACGTAAGCGGTTCTCGGAGTCCTATCTCAAGCGGAGATACGGTTAGTGTGTACACGCCCCTATTATCTATGATTCTCGAAGAATTTTCACGTTTGCACCAATTGAGTTCAATCGTGAAACAAGGTCCTCATATCCTCGGTTAATACTGTATATATTGCGTAGTACTGATGTTCCATTTGCTGCAAGCATTCCAATCAGGAGAATTGCTGCTGGGCGGAGTGCTGGAGGGCAGATAACCTCAGCTGCCTTAAGTGGTGTCGGTCCAATGATTTGTAATCGATGTGGGTCAATCAAGACGGTCTCAGCACCAAGCTTATCAATATCTTTTGTGTGAATTGCACGCTTCTCATATACCCAGTCGTGAATCAACGTCATTCCTTCGGCTTGAGTAGCAATGATTGCAAAGAAAGGTAAGTTGTCGATGTTAAGTCCTGGGTAAGGTCGGCACTCGATCTTTTCTTCAAGGGCAACGAGTTTTGATGGGTGAGTCTGAATATCAACAAGTTTTGTTCGGCCGTTGTGTGATTGATATTCTTTTACAATTTCATATTTAAAACCCATCTTCTCTAATTTGATCAATTCTACTTCGAGGAATTCAATTGGGCAGCGACGGATGAGGAGGGAAGACTTGGTGACAATTGCTGCAGCAAGGAAAAACATTGACTCAATCGGATCTTCGGAAAGATAGTATGTTACGTCCATGTCAATATCTTTAACGCCGTGGACGGTGATTGTTGTTGTCCCGATTCCATCAATTTTTACACCGAGTTTTTCGAGGAAGAAACATACCTCTTGTCCCATGTAGTTCGCTGAGGCATATTTGATGATAGTTTTTCCTGGAATTCCTGCAGCTGCAATGATTGCGTTTTCAGTTACTGTGTCACCTGATTCATAGAGAACAATTTCAGCAGGTTGAAGTTTTGGTGCTGAAATATCGTATGAGCGCTCTTTTGATTCAACATGTACTCCAAATTTCTCAAGTGCAAAGAGGTGTGGTCGAACGGTTCGTGATCCAAGTTTGCAACCACCAGCTTGTGGAAGACTGAATTTCTTTGCGTGGTGAATGAGGGGGCCAATAAGCATGATGATGCTTCGAGTGCGCTCAGCCGCTGCAACATCAATATTTTTAAAATCTATTTTCTTTGGTACTTGGATTTCGAGATCCGGTCCTTTCCATTCAATACTGATACCCATTGAAGCGAATACTTCAATCATTCTCTTTACTTCTTCAATCTTTGGTACGTTTTTGAGTGTTGTTTTTCCGTGGTTAAGGAGGGAAGCGGCAAGGAGTCCCATGGCACCGTTTTTTGAAGTCTTTGTATCAATTGCTCCTGAGAGCTTTCGTCCACCTTCAACTTTAATATTGAGAGATCCATCAGAAACTCGAATAAGGTCTTGTTCGAGTGCATCGCTGATTTTCATGATCATCTCAGCAGAAAGGTTCTGGTCACCCTTTTCAATACGAGCAATAGCGCTTTGTGTTGTGCCTACCATTTCTGCCAATTTACCCTGTGTTAGGCCCGCGTGTTCCCTGAATCGACCGATCATTACCCCTATCTCTTTTGTGTATGAATTCATATCTATATAGCATATATGATATATAGTAACTTGTCACCTTGAGAGTGGTTCGTGGTGTGGAAAAATATAAAATCGTTGATTTCTGCAATAAATTATGGTATAATGTTCCTTGAATCAGTGTTACTCTGTAGCACAGTACATTTTAGTAATTTCAAACCACATGGAGGAATCATGCTGAAACCATGGCATACGAAAGAAGCAATTCGAAGATCGGTGAAGGTGATTGTTGCTGAATCGACCTTATTTGAAGGTCGACCAGAACAGGTGCCCACTGAAACGGCTTTGCAAGACGATCCAATTGGCATCGTCGACCGGTTCTTTTACAGGCTGCTCAACCAAAGGGTTGAAAATGAGTTTCATGTCACGATTTTTGATGACACCGAACTTAACAACCTCGATCAGAGTGGGCACGCTCGCTCAGTGATCACTGTTGAGGAGATTGTCAATCGAATTGATAAAGAACTTCACGGCATCACTCAGATGTTGAAGTAGTATAGTCCAACTCCACTGCCACACACCGTGGCAGTTTTGTTTAGGATGTCTAGTGTTTCTGTATGTGATTTAATGTGAATAATTGTTCCTAGTCCACATAACCAAGGAGGTCTGCTGTGTCTGGCACATCGGCAAAATCTATTAGTGTCGAAGCGACCACTGCTCTGGTAAAAAGCCTCATTGCTCAAGCGGTGTATTACGATGGGGATCCACTTACACTGCGCTCTGAGCTCAAGTTGAAAGACCCACCCCTTTCTTATGATGACGGGGTGTGGTTTCTCCAACTTCGGTATTTGGTTGAAAGAACATTTCATTTTCAACTCCTTTCAGATGAAGAACTGAGACGTGCTCATGATTGGAGTTTTCGCGATTCATTCACGGTCGGCATGATCATTGACCGGGTTCATAGCAAACTCCTTGAGAGTGACGCTCACCTTGCGGTTTAAAGGGAGTACAGAATTTATTTGCCGCCACAGACTGTGGCGGCTTTTCTTTTATTGAAAAAAACAAGGAAACGACGTAGTATGACCCCACATGGGATTTTTTACTAAAAAGCTTGGAATTGACCTAGGTACAGCAAACACGCTGGTGTTTGTGCCCGGAAAGGGAGTGGTACTAAATGAGCCTTCAGTTGTTGCGGTCTCGTCTAACAATAGAATCCTCGCGGTAGGATCTGAAGCCAAGTTTATGATCGGACGAACACCGGATGAAATCATTGCGTATCGTCCAATGAAAGATGGGGTGATTGCGGACTATCGTGTAACCGAAGCGATGCTTCGATATTACATTCATAAGGCACTCGGCCGTTTTAATATTATTCGCCCTGACGTACTCATCTCAGTTCCTGCTGGAGTGACATCAACCGAGCGACGTGCGGTTATCGAAGCTGCGGTTAAAGCTGGTGCAAAGAATGCGTATGTTGTTAAAGAACCTATTCTTGCGGCAATTGGTGCTGGTATTCCAATTCACGAACCAATGGGACGAATGGTTGTTGACGCTGGAGGTGGAACAACTGATGTGGCGGTGATTTCACTTGGAGGAATTGTGGCATCCACTTCTGTGAAAGTTGCTGGAAACAAAATTGATGCGGCAATAATTGATTATGTAAAAAAGACGTTTAACCTTTCGATTGGGGAAAAGACGGCAGAGGATATCAAAATTCAAGTTGGATCAGCCGTTCCTGTTGAAGAAGAATTGACAATGATTGTAAAGGGAAGAGATTTTGTCTCAGGTCTTCCGCGTTCTATTGAAATGCGAACAAACGAAGTAGTGAAAGCAATTTCCCGAGAACTTCGAGAAATGATCAATGCGATTAAGTCAGTACTTCAAGAGACTCCTCCTGAACTTGCCTCAGACATTATTGACCAGGGAATTATTATGACTGGTGGTACATCACAACTTAGAAATCTTCCCGAACTGGTTTTTCGAAGGACAGGTGTTAAAGCACTACTTGCTGATGAAGCATATTTTTGTGTAGCAAAGGGAACCGGTATTGCACTTGAACATTTGGATGTATATAAGCGTGCAATTGTAGCGAAGCGATAAGAAAAGCCGCCATGAATCATGGCGGCTAGTACGGAATAATGTTAACGCCTCATTCGGCGCATCATTTCTTCTTTGAGTGAGTTCATTCTGAATTGGATGGCATTGATCGCTGTGTTGTCTGTCCGATGAGCCAATCTTGATTTCAAACCCCGGTACTCGGGTAGGTGTGTTTCTAAGCTCCGCAACTGTTTTTACTGCGAGATCGACGTACTCCGCAAGTAATTCCTCTTTGGTGAGATTCGCGGGTGGCTGTGAAGTATTACCCCTTGGCATACAAACCTCTTTGTGGGGTGGTGGTGGAACAGGACTTTCTATAACACTGTTTTTTATATTAGTAAATCAAGGTAAAGAAAAATCGCACAAGTTTGCTTACAAACAAGTGCGATTTAAAGTTCACATGTGCCTACTTGGTAGTTGGCACGGTGGTTGGACGGGTACTTGGTGTCGCGCGTGCGCGAGCGGTGTGTAGAATCGGCGGAAATTGAAGCGCGCGTAATTTCCCTTCGCCTTGGTATGTGCTACTCAAAGGACGCGTTGTCGGGTGTTCGTTGATCAGTTGGTTGATGCGAGTGTCTTGTCTAGCAATAATGCTAAACGTGTCGTCGTAGCGGGAGTCGAGTCGAGTGATCTCTTTCTTCGCGTCTACCTCTGAACGTAAGAGGCTGACGTTAAGCAGAACAGAGATCGTAAGTAGAAGAGACAGCAGAGCGTTGATACGCATTACCATTACTACTCCCTGTAAATGAACATAGGATACAAGATCCTTACTTATATATTAGATCATATAATAGTTATTACGTCAATAAATTATATGCCTGGTAAAATATTCTTCAATAAGGCTGTAAAATATCCACTATGGAAGAAGTATCCACACATCATTTTGTAATCCTCCACCCGTCGGAAGAGTCACTAACCCTGGAGAATCCATTGGATACATATATATACGAGGACGATACGCTCACTATTGATGTTGTTAGACATGTATATACGTTTTTTTCAACCAATGCATTTGGTGGAAACGGGAAAGTAGGTCACATCCGAGTCCGTACAGTAACATTAGAAGCACAAAATGCTCTTTTAAAGTTAACTGAAGAAATGTCAGGAGGAAATAGATTATTTCTTCATATGTCACCACATACAATTATTCCCACGCTCCGTTCGCGAGCGCATATTGTAAATACATTAGGTCAAAAACAAGAGGAAACAAAGCGACCATCAAAAAAGAAAGACACAACAGCAGAATTTTTAGCGAGTGGTCCAGCAGGACGAATCAAATTGGTCCAGAAATACATCAAAGGTAAAGACCATGCTGAGGCGGGACTATTTATTGAGCGACTAGCAGTAGTTATTCGGTCAGAAGACACATCAATGACACCACAAGAGACTGCACGCGCACTCTCAGTTATCCACGAAACACGCTCAGCACTCGATAGAAATGGTATCTCGCTTAAATTGCTATTGGAATACCTATCCCTTATACTTCCTAAATATGTATAACTTTTCATTACTGAAGAAAAAAGCCCAAGATGTTGAGTCTTGGTTACTCAACGAAAACACACAAATTAGAACTGGACGAGCAACTCCAGCTATTTTGGATGGTGTAAAAATAGAAGCCTATGGCAGCCAAATGCCAATTTCTCAGTTGGCATCAGTAACCGGCGAAGACGCACGAACACTCCGAGTGACTCCATATGACGCAAGTGTTGTGAAGGACCTTGAAAAGGGAATCCAGGCAGCTGATTTGGGTCTTGGAATTGCAAACGATGGAAAAGGACTTCGACTTACGTTTCCTCAGTTAACAACAGAACGCCGAACACAATTTGTGAAGATTGCAAAAGATAAACTTGAACAAGCGAAGATTTCTCTCCGTGGTCTTCGTGATGACACGTGGCAAGAAATTCAGAACAAGGAAAAGGAAGGTGGAATGAGCGAAGATGACAAATTCCGTTTCAAGACCGAGATGGAAAAGATTATTCAAGAGACCCAGAAGAAGCTTGAAGAAATGATGGTTAAAAAAGAGAAGGAAATTCTCGAACAATAATGTTTACCGTAATACTTTTTCTCATTGTCCTCTCTGTACTGATTTTTGTACATGAACTAGGTCACTTTGTTACCGCAAAACTGTTTGGTATGCGAGTGGATGAGTTTGCACTTGGTTTTCCTCCACGAATCTTTGCATGGAAAAAAGGAGAGACTGAATATGCACTTAACGCACTTCCAATTGGAGGGTATGTTCGAATTCACGGTGAAAATCCAAGTGAAGAATCTCTCACTGGATCTGATTCAAATCGCAGTTTCACGTCAAAGCCACGATGGATGCAGGCAATTGTGCTTCTCGCGGGGGTAACCTTTAATATCTTATTTGCCTGGATATCAATATCCCTTGGGTTTATGGTTGGTTTTCCAGTTTCAACAGACTATATAGAAGGTGCACGATACGATGATGTAAAAGTTGTTATCAGTATTGTTGACCCAGACTCTCCAGCTTCACGAGCAGGACTATTACCAGGGGACGAGATTGTTGAACTATCAAAACGCTCTGTCTCAGGAGATGTTGGAGGTCTTGAGGTAGTTGCACCGAGTGATGTTCAAACAGTACAAAACTTCATTAAGGATTCGTCATCTGACGGTCTGACTATGAGAGTGATGCGAGGCTCTACTGCTACAACTACTACGGTTATTCCAGTGGTATCAAGTGCAACCACAACTCCGATGATTGGAATTGGACTAGGCACCGTTGGACTACTCAAACTTCCAATATATAAGGCGTTTATCGAAGGAGCAAACCTTACGGCAAATATGACCGTAGCAATTACTGGCGGTCTGTACCATTTCTTTACAGGAATCTTTACTGAAGATGACATCATGTCTCAGGTGTCAGGTCCAGTTGGAATCGCAAAGCTTGTTTCAACTGCAGGACAAATGGGATTTGCATACCTTGTGTCATTCACTGCACTTATTTCAATTAACCTGGCTGTTATTAACATCTTGCCGTTCCCAGCGCTTGATGGAGGACGATTGTTATTTGTAATAATTGAATCAATTACACGACGTCGGATTTCACCAACATTTGCAAATGCGGTAAACATCGGTGGCTTTGTAATTCTCCTTGGTTTGATGTTGTTTATAACCGTTAATGACGTTATTAAATTACTATGAGGTTACAGACACTATTTACGAAGACTCGAAGAGAGAATCCTGCTGATGAGCAGTCAAAGAATGCAATTCTTCTAGAGCGTGCAGGCTACGTTCATAAAAACCTTGCAGGAGTCTACTCGTTTTTACCGCTAGGAAATATTGTCCTTCAAAATATTGTCTCAATTATCCGCAAGGAAATGGTTGGACTTGGCGCACAAGAAGTGTCACTCTCAGCACTTCAAGACAAAGAGGTTTGGAAAAAGACCGACCGTTGGGACGATGCAAAAGTTGATAACTGGTTTAAGACTACATTCAAGTCAGGCGGTGAAACCGGTCTTGGTATTACTCACGAAGAGCCACTCACAAACCTCATGAGAGATCACATCTCGTCATACCGTGACTTGCCTCGATATGTATTTCAGTTCCAGATTAAATTTAGAAATGAAGCGCGCGCAAAAAGCGGCATCATGCGTGGAAAGGAATTTTTAATGAAAGACCTCTACTCGTTCTCAAAAACAGTTGAAGAGCACGATGCTTTTTATGCACAAGTGAGGGCTGCATACATCAGAATCTTTGATGCGGTTGGTTTAGGAGACGTTACATACCCAACATTCGCGTCAGGAGGAATTTTCAGTAAGTTTTCAGAAGAGTTCCAGACAATAACAGAAGCTGGTGAAGATACTATTTATATTGATACAAAGAAAAAAGTTGCCGTTAACAAAGAAGTGTATACAGATGAAGTCTTGTCTGAGCTCGGATTATCAAAAGACACCTTAAAGGAAATTAAGGCAGTA
The DNA here is from genome assembly GCA_035438625.1 of Candidatus Paceibacterota bacterium. Taxonomy (NCBI): domain Bacteria; kingdom Bacillati; phylum Minisyncoccota; species Minisyncoccota bacterium. The sequence goes on along the minus strand of DAORIS010000001.1, from coordinate 109,204 downwards.
GAAGTTGGAAATATTTTCAATCTTGGTACAAAGTTTTCAGATCCACTTGAGCTTACATACACAGACGAGACAGGAGAGCGAAAATCAGTAGTCATGGGAAGTTATGGAATTGGTCCTGGAAGGCTCATGGGCACGATTGTAGAAGTATTTTCGGATGATAAAGGAATTGTCTGGCCATCAGCCGTTGCACCAGCTCGTGTGCACATAGCACAACTTGGAAATAGCGAAGAGGTACAAGCAACTGCATTAAAAACATATACAGAGCTACAATCTTCTGGTGTTACTGCTATCCTCGATGATCGAGATTTGCGTCCTGGAGAGAAATTATCTGACGCAGAACTTATGGGTATGCCACACATTCTTATCATTTCTGAAAAGTCCCTTAAAGCAGGTGGTATTGAGTACAGAAATCGAAAAACTGGTGAAACACAAATCATAGGAACTGACATCTCGGCAATCTCGGATATTTGTGTATAATGCGTTGTCATGCAGAAATTATTCCGGAAAATACGCGAATTTCTCTCTAACGATGTAGGAATAGACTTGGGAACGGCAAATACGCTGGTATATCTTCGTGGCCATGGAATTGTGGTAAATGAGCCTTCAGTTGTTGCTTTAAACCAACGAACTAACACGGTCGTGGCTGTTGGTCAGGCAGCAAAAAACATGCTCGGAAGGACACCGCAACACATTGTCGCAGTGCGTCCTATTGTTGATGGTGTTATCTCAGACTTTGAAGTTACCGAAGAAATGCTTCGGTATTTAATTAGACGTGCCCAAGCTGAACATAAGAAGTTACTCGGTCCTCGTATTGTGGTTGGAGTTCCATCGGGAATAACAAACGTTGAAACTCGTGCCGTACGTGATGCTGCAATGAATGCAGGAGCGCGCGAAGTATTTATTGTTGAAGAACCAATGGCAGCAGCAATTGGAATCAGGCTTCCAGTCCATGAGCCAGTTGGTAGCATGATTATTGACATCGGAGGTGGAACAACCGACATTGCCGTCATCTCACTTGGTGGAATTGTGAAGTCTCGGAACGCGCGAATCGCAGGAGATCGATTCAATTCAGACATTATTGCGTATGTAAGAAACGAGTTTAAGATTTTAATCGGAGAAAAGACTGCGGAAGAAGCAAAGATTTTAATTGGTTCAGTCATTCCTGGAGCAGAACCTCGGGAAACTAAAATCAAAGGACGTGACCTCATTACAGGACTACCTCGTGAAGTGACAGTCTCTGACGCAGATATTCGTGAGGCAATTGGTCAGTCGATCGACGCCTTAATTGAATCAATCAAAGAAATTCTTGAAACAACTCCTCCAGAAGTGTTGGCTGATGTAATGAGAGACGGTGTATTTTTAACTGGCGGTGGAGCACTCATTAGAGGTCTCGACATGTTGCTTTCTGAATATCTAAAAATTCCTGTACACATTGCAGACGAGCCTCTTACTGCAGTTGCGCGTGGAACAGGTATAATTCTAGAAAACATAGATATATATCGTGAAGTACTCATACAGGATGCAAACGAGCTTCCGCCGACAAGATAGGCGACTCCGGTCAATGCAAATGGCTGCACTTGGTGTGCTTGCTGCATTTTGTTTGGCACTTATCGTATTTCAAGGTCTTGCACATACACTTCTTGCGTACGCAACGTATCCAATAGTTGTAAGTAGAGACTATGTTTTTCGAACGGTAAATCCGTTTGTATCAGAATGGATAGGGAATAGGGCTGTACAGGATGAAAATGCCCGCCTACGGGCCGAATATGCTGCGCTCGCATCAAGTACGGAAACGTTTCGATTGTCGATGCAGGAGCAAATTAGAGGCTTACAGGAGCCAGAGGAGGTACAAATAACCGCATCGAGTACGTTATTTGATGCTCCGCCAACCGTCGCCTCATCATCTGTTCCGACATATGAAGCTCCAACGTTTGAAGTGTCAAGAAAACAATACGCCCCCATGAAAAAGATTGGTCGTGTACTTTCAAAACCACCATTTTCTCCATTTGATACTATCGTTGCACTTATTGATTCTGGTATAGAAAACTCTGTGCTTTCTCAAGGAAAAGAAATATATGTGGTGACAGCGGGAGGTGCACCAGTTTCAATCGGTACAATTACATCTCTTTCTGGAAAGACGGTAACAGTAGATTTATTTTCAAAACCAAACACGACGTTTCCGGTAACATTTGGAACAAGTACGGTTTCACATGTTGCGTTTGGAAAAGGTGGGGGTATGTTTCAAACTGAAATCCCTAAGGGGTTACTTGTAACTGAAGGACTTGAAGTGTTCGCTGCAACACATCCGACAGAAGTTTTTTCACACATAAATCATATTGATGGTTCGGATGTTGATCCATTGGTCACAGTTACATTTATGCTTCCTGTTTCATTATTTGAATTGAAGGATATATATGTTGCCGAGTGATGAACGAAATAGTTCTTGGATATACAGGGCACTTGGATTGGTCCTGATTCTTATTCTTGCTCCAATACACTACTTATTGGCTGGGCTAGTAGCGCTTATTTATATGTTTATATTTACCGCATACGCTGAGGCGGTTGCAGCACTTACTCTTGCTGCGCTCATATACGGAGCGCCAGTGTTTACGCAGATTCAAATTGCTGTCGTAGGTTTCATTCTTCTCCTCGTTATTGAACGGATTAAGCAGAAATTGATAGTATACAGTTAAATGAATCAACACCTCGATCCAGATGCAATATTTCTTGATGCGCATAATCTGGCCGGCCTAGATACACACCAATTTGAAGGACGGATGGAACGATCACTCTCGCGCCCAACGATTATTGGAGTCGCTACAATCTTGTTTTTGATGATTGGAGCGTTTTTGTATCGGTCTGCATCGCTACAAATCGTTCAAGGCAGTGATTTATTTGAACGAAGTGAAAAGAACCGACTTGAGCGTTCAATTGTATTTGCCGAGCGAGGTGTGATTTTTGATAGGAATGGTGTGCCGCTTGCGTGGAATGAACGAGTGGATGGAGATTTTTCACGCCGAATGTACTCAACTGTTCCAGGTATTTCACATTTAACAGGGTACGTTAAATATCCTGGAAAAGATTCGAGCGGTAACTATTACTCACATGATTTTGATGCACGTGAAGGTGCTGAATTGTTGTTTGATGAAGAATTAAAAGGTGAAAATGGAGTGAAGTTGCGTGAGACAGATGTTTCAGGTGGACTTCTGGGAGAAAGTACGGTTGATGAGCCCGACCATGGTGATTCAGTTTATTTATCAGTCGACTCGCGTTTGCAAAAAATACTTACCGATACATTACAAAAAGCGGTCGAAGAAAGAGATTTCCATGGTGGAGCAGGAATGCTTATGGACATCGAAACAGGAGAAGTGATCACACATGTGTCGTATCCTGAATTTTCTTCAGATGTGATGACAAATGGAACTTCCGCTTCAATCGCTGCACAACTATCTGATCCTCGAAATGTATTCCTTGATCGAGCATCGGTTGGCCTTTTTGCTCCTGGATCTATTATCAAACCATTTATTGCACTCGGTGCGTTAAACGAAAATTTAATCTCACCAGAGAAAAGTATCCTTTCAACAGGAGCTATTAGTATTCCCAATCCATACTTTCCTGATAAACCATCAGTTTTTAGAGACTGGAAAGCCCACGGGTATGTAGACATGCGTCGAGCGATCGCAGTCTCCTCTGACGTGTATTTTTACGCCATTGGCGGGGGATATGAAGACCAGAAGGGATTAGGTATTGTTCGGATTGATGAGTACATGCAGCAATTTGGATTTGGAAAGCCGCTTGTTTCACCATTTTTCAGTTCCCAAAGTGGTGTCATTCCAACTCCTGAGTGGAAACTGAAGACATTTGACGGTGACCCGTGGAGACTCGGAGATACGTATCACACGGCAATTGGTCAGTTCGGCACACTCATAACACCAGCTCAAGCGGTACGGGCGATTTCAGGTATTGCAACCGGTGACCGTCTTGTTGAGCCAACCATTATAAAAGGAGATATAGACACATATGCAAAATCTATGATGATCACGTTTTCCCCAGAAGACTTAAATGTTGTTCGTGAAGGGATGCATTTAGCAGTTGAAGAGGGAACAATGATCGCTCTAAACGGTCTTCCGTTTGAAGCCGCAGGAAAATCAGGGACAGCTGAAGTGGGTGCTAATAAAGAATATGTGAATTCTTGGGCAATTGGGTACTATCCTTACGAAAAACCAAAATATGCTTTTGTTTTGCTTATGGAAAAAGGGCCACGTGAAAACACACTTGGAGCGCCGTGGCTAGTTAGGCAATTCATTGATGCTGCTATGATTCAGGCGCCTGAGTATTTCCAGTTTGACTAACTTTAATTCTTATATATAGTTAACGCTCATGAACACTGACACTCACTATTTAACCTCAGAGAAATTCGACGAGTTGACCCGCGAACTCGAAGAATTACGCACGGTTAGGCGTAAGGAAGTTGCCGAAGAACTTGAATATTCAAAGTCACTTGGTGACCTCTCTGAAAACGCTGAATACCACCAGGCACGTGAGTCACAGATGAATCTCGAAGAGAGAATCAGCAAACTTGAGATACTTCTTAAGCATGCAACAATTATCGCTGAGGGACATAAGCCAACTACGGATATTGTTTCTATTGGAAACAAGGTGACAGTTACAAAAGAAGGTGATGGAACACAACAGGCGTACATAATTGTTGGGTCTGAAGAGGCGGACATCTCACAAAACAAACTATCTATCGATTCTCCGCTTGCAGCTGCTATGATTGGGAAGAAGAAAGGTGAAACCTTTTCTGTACGAATGCCTAAAGGCGAAATGGTTTATAAGATTACTCGAATAGATTAAATGGCATCAGCCGAAGAGATCAAGGATGTACGCATCCAAAAGATACAGCTTTTAAAAGAAGCTGGTCGTTTGGCGTACCCAGCACGCTCAAGTCGTACACATACAATTAGCTCACTTATTGAAACAGCGGTAGCTATTGAGGAAGCAAAGACACAAGTAACTATTTCGGGACGCTTGATGTCACTTCGGCCACAAGGCGCACTTGCGTTTGGTAACTTATTTGACGGCACAGGAAAGTTTCAAGTACTTCTAAAGAAGAACGAACCCCTCGATGAGAAACTATTTGCGCTTTTTGTAGAGACTGTTGATGTTGGTGATTTTATTGAGTGCACAGGAACCGTGTTTACAACAAACCGAGGTGAGAAAACTGTTCTTGTCGAAAGCTGGAACATGCTCACCAAATCACTTCTTCCACTTCCTGATAAATGGCACGGACTACAGGATCCTGAAGAGAAGCTTCGAAAGCGATACCTCGATATTTTATTTGACCCAAACGCACAAGAAATAATTAGAACAAAGTCTCGCTTCTGGAACGCTGCCCGAAACTTTCTCCTAGAGCGAGGTTTTATTGAAGTTGATACGCCAACACTTGAAGTGACAACGGGAGGGGCAGAAGCCAACCCATTCCGAACACACCACGATGATTTTGATATGGATATGTTTCTACGTATCTCTGTAGGAGAACTATGGCAGAAGAGACTTCTTGCGGGTGGTATTCCACGTACCTTTGAAATTGGACGGGCGTACAGAAATGAAGGAACTAGCCCAGAGCACGCACAAGAGTTCACCAACCTTGAATTTTATTCCTCATACATGGAATACGAAGAGGGAATGAAGTTTACAGAAGAACTTTTAAAACACGCTATCAAGACTGCGTTTGGAAAAGATACATTTGATATCAAAGGATTTCAGGGAATCGAAATCGCAGGAGAGTGGAAGAAAATTGATTACACAGATACAGTTAAAGACATGACTGGTGTTGATGTTCTAGAGGCAACTGAAGAAGAAATGCAGAAGCGATTAGATGAGCTCGGAGTGGAGTATGAAGGAAAAAACCGCGAACGACTCACTGATACATTATGGAAATATTGTCGTAAGCAAATTGCAGGTCCAGTGTGGCTCATTAATCATCCAAAGCTTGTCTCACCACTTGCAAAAGAATTGCCGTCTGACCCACGTAAAGTGCAACGCGCACAACTTATCCTCGCGGGATCTGAAGCAAACAATGGATTTTCAGAATTAAATGATCCAATTGATCAGCGAGAACGATTTGAAGCACAACGTGCACTCCTTGAAGCGGGTGATACTGAAGCGATGATGCCTGACTGGGAATTTGTTGAAATGCTCGAGCATGGAATGCCACCAGCCTTTGGAATGGGCTTTGGTGAGAGACTCATTGCGCTCCTTTTAGGTATTACACTTCGTGAACTCCAGACGTTCCCATTGGTGAAGCCAAAGCAAGAAGAGAAATAACACTTGACCTATTTGTTTTATGGTATACCCTTAGCCCAGTTCTTCTTTCGAAGGGAGTATCTAGTGTTGATTATGTTAGCTGTGCCTGGCACTTTCGGGATCCGTGATGTGATTTTCATTGTGGTGGGTGCTGTTTGTTACGTTATTCAAGATAAGTTCGGACTGTGTCCTCAATGCAAGAAATATTCGGTTGTGCGAACTCAGGAGTTGGCAGATAACCGCGTAGACTTTGAGTGGGTGCACACGTGTCGGAATTGTTCATTTAAGTGGAGAAAATACTAGTGACTCATTTTATTTCTTTATGGCGCTCAAACGTGGGCGCTATTTTTTTGACAAAAAAAGCGGTATATGGCATTGTGTTATTCGGCGTTCACTATTGTTCTTATTGTTTTACGTGGAGGGTTCCATGCTTGCTGCAGCAAATTCCGACACGGCAATCATTGCTTCTTTTTCGGTTGTGATATTCGTTATGCTTATGTGCGCAACACTGTTTTTGTTTGTGTTTCGGCGACGATGTCCTCAATGCAGACACAACTCCCTTGTCACTCAAAGTTTGATACTCTTGGACAGTGATCAATCTGAAGAAATGAAGCGTTGTGTACATCCTGGTTGTGGATACACAAAAATCTACGCCAGGCCACCGCTCTCATAGCAAACTTCATTCGTATGGCCGCCACTTTCCGTGGCGGCTTTTCTTTTGTAAAAATCCGTGTCCTATATGGGTTTTTTGGGGATAAGTGGAATGCGAATGTAATACGTTGCACTATAATGGTAAGAAGTGGTATAACGTGGGAAACAACAAAACATGCTCATAGGCGAATATACTCATTCTGCAGACGAAAAAAACCGGGTATCGTTGCCTATGAAATTTCGCTCAGAAGTAGGGAAGAAGGTTGTTATTTCTCACGGGCTTGATAACTGCTTGTTCTTATATTCCGTTAAGGAATGGAAGAAGATCGCTGAAAAACTCGGAGGAATGGGAATCGGTCAGTCAGATATGCGAAGTTTTAACCGATTCATGCTCGCCGGTGCAGCAGAAGTCGATGTGGACGCCCTTGGTCGAATCCTCATTCCAGAATTCTTGCGACAGTTCGCAGGATTATCTGGAAAGATGGTGTTTGCCGGAGTTCATAATCGAGTTGAGATCTGGAATCCTGAACGATGGATGGAATATAAGAGTGCTGTCATTTCAAAGGCTGATGCCTTGGCTGAAAAGCTAGGTGAAGTCGGAGCAATATAACGCACAAAGCAAATATCTATGCACATACCAGTTCTTTTAGAAGAAACAATCCAAAGTCTAGGACTTGAACGCTTTGCAAAGGGTGTTGTCATTGACGGAACGGTAAATAACGCAGGACATGCAATCGAAATCCTTGAGCGGTATCCAAAATTACATCTCATCGGATTTGATCTTGATCGTGGAGCGATGGAGAGGGCAACACATGCACTAGAACGCTTCAAGGATCGAGCGAAGGTGTATCACGCGTCATATGAGCGAATGAAAGAGTTTGTTACACCTGGATCAACTGTGGTCGGTGTACTCTTCGATTTCGGACTAAGCTCAGACCAGTTACAAGGTTCAGAGCGAGGGTTTACATTCGCCGAAGACGAACCACTCGACATGCGTTTTGACACAACCAGTGGAAACTATCCAGTAACTGCAGCTGATGTCGTTAACGAATGGGGAGAAGATACACTTGTTGCGATCCTCACAGGCTTTGGAGAAGAGAAGTATGCAAAGCGAATTGCTCGAGCAATTGTATCGGCACGGGAAGAAGGGCGAATCAATAGCACTGCAACGCTTGTAGACATCATCAAAGGAGTAGTTCCAGCAATATATCGACATGGTCGCATTCACCCTGCTACACGAACGTTTCAAGCGCTACGCATTGCAGTTAATAGGGAACTTGATGCAGTTGCGAAGGGGCTACACGTGGCGTGGGACGTACTCAGTTCTGAAGGGAGAATCGCTGCAATCTCGTTTCATAGTTTAGAAGACAGAATTGTAAAGAGATATTTTAGAGAGCTTTCGGACGCACAATCAGGAAAGCTGCTTACAAAGCGTCCGATTGAAGGAGGAGAGAAAGAGGTACAGGAAAACCCACGATCTCGAAGTGCCAAACTTCGCATCGTAGAAAAAACACATTAGCAGTAACTTTTAAAATAAATGAACTATACTCGCAAAATCAGGAAAACGTATGCAGTACTTGCATGTAAGATTGCAATTTCAGTACTCGTAGCTTCAGTGATTTCATACGGTTTCCTGGTGGTGGGAGTAGTTAAAGTAGCTGCAAGCAAGCAGCATTTCTCAGAAAAGCAGGCAGAAGTTTCTGCAGAAATTAATATGCTCGAACAAGACTTTATTGCTATTAAGTCAGGTGTTTCAATTGAAGACCCTTCAACATATACACTCTCTGACCTCTCAGAGAACAGAAGTATTATCGATGTTCACTCATTGGGTATAGCGCTAGGCAACCGGTAGGTCGTATACTTATCGCACGATGAAGGGCAGCAAGGATGAATTTCGTTGGAGAGTAAGGCTAATTGCCTTTGGCTTTCTCTTATTTTCAGGTGTACTTATTGCACGTTTGTATTCGTTACAAATTGTAAACGCAGAAGCGTTTCGAGAGCGTGCTGATAGGCAGTACACAAATCCTGATCAAAAGATTTTCGATCGCGGTTCAATTTATTTCACTACTAAAGATGGTGAAAAATTTTCTGCTGCAGCTCTTCAAACCGGATACACGCTCGCCATTAACCCAGGTCTTATTACTGATGAAGAGGGAACGTATGACAAGTTAAATGCAATCTACCCACTTGATCGAGAGATATTCATGAAGAAGGCGGATAAAAAAGAAGATCCGTATGAAGAAATTGGTAAACGAATCACTAAAGAAGCTGGGGCAGAGCTTGAAGCACTTAATCTTCCTGGGGTTCGCTTGTTTACCGAGCGATGGAGGACATACCCAGGAAACACCCTTGCATCACACGCCTTGGGATTTTTGGGATACGACGGGGATGATTTTGGTGGACGATACGGCTTGGAGCGACAATTTGAAGACATACTCGGGCGCGGCACAAAGAATGTGTACTCAAACTTCTTTGCAGAAGTATTTTCAAATATTAATAAAAAAATCACATACTCATCAGGTGGTGAAGGTGATGTTGTTTCAACTATCGAACCAAACGTTCAATTGCTGTTTGAACGAGAACTTGAAGGAGTACAAGAAAAATATAATGCAAAATTAACGGGAGGAATCATTATTAATCCACAAAACGGGGAAATATACGCAATGGGAGCCGTTCCTAATTTCGATCCAAACACATTCCAAACTGTCGATGATGCTGCAGTATTTACCAATCCAAACGTACAAAATGTGTACGAAATGGGATCGATTATTAAGCCACTTACTGTTGCAGCAGGACTTGATGCTGGGGTCATTGAACCAACCTCAACATATTTTGATGCCGGATCACTTACCTTAAACGGACGAACTATTTATAACTACGACAAACGTGCTCGCGGAGAAGTTTCAATGCAAGAAGTTCTAAACCAGTCTCTCAACACTGGTGTGTCGTATATCGCAACAAAACTCGGCAACAAGCGTTTTGCAGATTATTTCTTTGCGCTTGGGCTTGATAGCTACTCTGGAATTGATCTTCCACACGAAGGAAGAAACTTGGCACAGAACCTTCGAACTCGTGAAGATGTTAACTATGCAACAGCGTCATTCGGACAAGGTATTGCCGTTACACCAGTTTCTCTTGTCCGAGCACTTTCTGCGCTTGGAAATGGTGGAGAACTAATCACACCGCATGTTGTGAAGCGAATTGAATACACATCAGGCACGACAAAAACTCCAACGTATACAGAAAAGCAACGAGTATTTTCTGCTGAAACGTCTCGTAAAATCTCTTCTATGTTGACGACGGTGGTGGATAAAGCATTGTTGGGTGGAGAAGTGGTAATCCCGGGGTATAGCATTGCTGCAAAGACCGGAACAGCTCAAATTGCCAAGCCAGGAGGAGGATACTATGACGACCGATATCTCCACTCATTCTTTGGATATTTCCCAGCGTATGACCCTAAATTCCTCGTATTCATGTATACCCTTGAGCCTCAAGGAGAAGACTATGCCTCACACACACTGTCATACCCATTCCACACCATTGCACAGTATTTGATCAATTATTACGAAATACCCCCAGATCGCTAATAGCTTTGGTATTATAGCCACATGAAAGAATACTTTAAGCGCGTTGTCACCCAGATACTATCTAAAGAGTCAGCAATTCTTCTTAAGAGAAAGAAGCCTAAGATAATTGCAGTAACCGGTAATGTTGGAAAGACATCTGCAAAAGACGCAATTTATGCGGTGATTTCAACAAAGTATCACGCACGAAAAAGCGATAAGAGTTTCAACTCAGAAATTGGAGTACCACTCACTATTTTGGGACTTCCAAATGCATGGGCAAATCCTATTGGGTGGCTGTGGAATATTATCGTGGGCTTCAAGATCGCTTTCTTTTCTAATGAATATCCTGAAATCATTGTCGTTGAGGTTGGTGCAGATCATCCAGGGGATATTAAAAATATTGGTACATGGCTCACACCTGATGTGACTGTCATTACTCACATTCCTGAAATTCCCGTACACGTTGAATTCTTTCCAGACGCTGCGTCACTTGCAGCTGAGAAAATTGAACTTGCAAAAGCACTTAAATCTGGCGGAACCCTCATTGTTGACGCGGACAGTATATTTTCAATGTCAGCAAAAGATGTAATGGCTGAAAACCAAAAGCTCATTACCTATGGAAAAAAATCAGGCGCAGATATTCAACTCCTAGGATCAAAGCCAATGTACGCAGAAAGTAGCAGTGGAAAGCAAAAAACAAAGTTTCCTATCGGTGAAGAGGCGCGCTTTGTAGCCGGAGGTGGAATGGGAACCGAGTACACACTGACACTCCCAGGAACAATCGGAACACACCGATCATTTTCAGGACTTGCTGCTATTGCGGTCGCGCAGACATTTGACATTTCTCTTGTTGATGCAATAAAGGCGCTCGCTACAACAACACCCAGTCGTGGACGTATGCGTCTTATCGATGGCATTAAAGATTCTGTAATTATCGATGACACATATAACTCATCACCGATTGCTGTCCAAGAAGCGCTACAAGCTTTGAAATCAGTCCATGCAGAAGGAAAGAAGATTGTTGTGCTTGGTGACATGATGGAGCTCGGTGCGCACTCGCCCGGAGCTCACTATGCAGTTGGTGAAAAAGTTGCACGTGCTGCACATGTACTTGTTACGGTTGGAATTAGAGCGCGAGAAATTGCACGAGGAGCACTTGAGCACGGAATGGCAGAGACACACATTTTTCAGTATGAAGATTCTAAGAAAGCGGGGAAGTTTGTAGAAACTATCATTGAAGCAGGTGATGTTGTACTCATAAAAGGCTCTCAAAGTATGCGTATGGAGCGAGCAGTCCTAGAAGTCATGGATCAACCAGAACAGGCGAGTGAGTTACTTGTGCGGCAAGATTCAGTCTGGAAAAGCAAGGAATAAGGCCATACATTCGGGTACTTGACAGTGGTCTAAAAAGTTATATAATATATATCAGATACAGGTGGAGTACGGTGTACCAGGGTTGGTTATCCGCTACCGGTATCGTTCTTTTTACACGAGGGACCCATGTCCTCATCAAGTTCCAAATCGCGTTGGTGTTTTGCTTCAGCAGGTAGCCACAAGCTTGCCCGCGGAAGAAACCTTCGCTTGAACGTTCGTCCGTCCACACGTACCACATGTCGAACGACAGTGGTCAAAGTCAACGGAAGGCCGTTCGTTGTCCTGCTCTAAGGACACCTTTGAACATTTCAATTTGAAGCCCACACCGAAAGGTTGTGGGCTTCTTTGTATTTAGGGTAACTCTTTCTGTTGTGACCCAAGTGGGATGGAATTGGAACCAAGTCATTTTATATTTAATGTCTTATTACGAATTAAAGTAAAACAAAACCCCATTCCTTTCGGTTTGGGGTTGTTAAGTCGCATAATTGGGATTTACAGCCGGGGAAGAAGTTGTAGCTCTTCAATTAGTTCGGGTATTTCAAGTGATCGGATATACATATCAGTTATTACCCGGTATGCTTCCTGCGGTGTGATTCCAATGTCTGACCAGCTGAACCCCCATTCCTTGCGTAGGTTTAGGGCTTTTAAAAGATCAGCCAAATTTTTCTTGGCACATGCATTTTGCACAAGACGTTTTGTCGTGAACATGATTGATTTCTGAGTTAGGTCTATCGCTTCGGCTGGAGTAATACCAAATGAAGACCAACCCTTTCCTGAAATCATGATTGCTTCTTTGAGGCTGGTGAGAATGTCCGTGCAGTCCTCCTTTTCGAAATTATTTCGTAGTTTACGGACAAGTGCCTCTGAGATCCCTGCGATGCAATCTAGGAATTTTTGTCTAACCGATGATTCAGTCTCACCAAGAAGACTTAACTTCTTCTTGTCTGGTAACAGAAATGTCCTACTGCGGTATGGATGCCACTGTGCCCATTCATCTGCTCTCAGTTGGTTAGGAATAGCTCCTTGACATACTTCAGCACACTCAGAGAGCAAGTGATGGGTTGTGGACGCATTGCACATCTCTTGAAGATGGAACTTTAACTCCATCCCTTGAGCCTCTTCTTCTGTGAAGCAGATCTTTAGATGTGCGGCTGTCCTTTGTAGATTGCTGTAAAGATGGAGTGCATCTTTACAGACGTTGCCATTTTTTCGTGCCTCTTCAATTGTGGAGATGTCGCTCCGCTCTTTCTCCTCTGTGTAAGCATAGCGCATTAGTCCAATACCAGGACATGACGTTTCAATTGTTGGTCTGGTAGATGTTAAAGGTGCTATTTGCTTTTTCCGCATGATGTATCCTTTCGTGCAAAATGTAGCTTTCGATCCATTTTAAAAATAACACTAATCTTTAATAATGTCAATATATGTGACGCTACGGGGAATCGAACCCCGATTTAGGGCTTGAGAAGCCCTCGTCCTAACCGTTAGACGATAGCGCCGGACATTGCCATTCTAATCGAAAACGGCGATTTATCAATATGCTAGACTTTGCGCATGAGAAAAATTCTTCATATTTCAGTATTCTCACTAATATTTTTATTAGCACCCTTCCTCACTTCTGGTGTCGTAAACGCAGGTGATGCTGTTCTGGTCCAAGACTCTTTTGAGCACCGTAAAGGGGAAGTGGTACGGATTCTTGAAGAACGAACTGAAACCATTGCTGATACTCCTGTAACTGCAAGAATTCAAACTATTGAAGTGAGGTTGTTAGATGGAGAGAATGTTGGAAAAGTAATTACGTTTGAAAACGATCGCTTAATTGTAGAAGTTGGACAGAAAATATATCTCACACATACGATAAGTCAGTTTGAAGGAAATGAATACTGGTCTATCGCTGAACCGTATCGTCTGCCATGGCTTGTATTCTTTACAGTTCTCTTTATAGCAGCAGTACTCTTTTTTGGCGGAATGCAAGGGTTACGAGGACTGATCACACTTGCTGGAAGCTTGCTCTTGATTGTGTACGTGTTGTTCCCAGGAGTACTTGCTGGATATTCACCTGTGTTGGTGAGTGTAGCCGTCTCAGCAATTATTATCATCGTCGGATCATATGTGACACATGGGATAAGTAAGATGACAACATCAGCAGTGTTAGGAATGGTGCTTACGGTCGTTGCTGTTGGGTTTCTCACTGCGTTTAGCGTAGATGTTACTTCGCTTTCAGGATTTGATTCTGATGAAGCGGTGTATCTAAACTTTAATACCGGAGGCATTATTGATTTCCAAGGGCTACTTCTTGGTGGAATATTGATTGGTCTCCTTGGAGCTCTCTATGATGTTGCAATTGGACAGTCTCTTGCTGTTGAAGAGTTGCATCGAATTGGTCCTCACGTTCCACGTAACGTAATTTATGCGCGAGCAATACGTATGGGACGAGAACACATTGGTGCGCTCGTTAACACACTCGCCATTGCGTATGCCGGTGCGTCGCTTCCGCTATTGTTACTCATCTCAACTTCAGAGTCGTCCCTCGGATTTACACTTAACAGGGAAGTATTTGCAACGGAAGTAGTACGAACAATGCTAGGCGGTATTGGTCTTGTGCTTGCTGTACCACTTACAACGCTTATCGCTGTGTGGCTACTCATTAAAATGCCAGTAGGACCAAAAAATTCAGAGACGGTAAAGAAAGAAATCGCGTCAGTTGAAGCTGCTTCTGAACAACATTCGCATGTGCATGCACACGGAGGACACGCACACTAGTAGTTGACAATTAAAACTGATATAGTATAATAAAATTTGTAAGTTTCTCGAGAGGTTATCCCGGTTTTGGCAAGGTATCGGCCGGTACCAAGCTGAGATGTCATTGGGCACACTCCTTTACCTTTTCGAGTGAGGTGCGTTCCATTAATAATGAAGGTTCAGGGACGTACTGATATTAAGAAAGAAGGATAGAGATAACCCTGCAGCCAACGATTGCTGCGAATCTCTAAATAAAACAAGGGTTGTTTCCCCGGCGCATGTGGCCGGGTTTTTTATTGCAAGATTTTTTATGCAAGCAGTTGGTCTACGACAGATTTCACGTCGTCTCCTCGAGCTTTTCCTTTTAGCTCTTTCATGAGCATTCCTGTAAATTGCCCTGCCTTTGATTTATCAGTAATTCCGAGTTCTGCTTTCTTTGCTTCTGCAACAACACGAATCTCATCTTGAGACATCATCTCAGGGAGGTATGTTTCGATAATATCGAGTTCTGCTTTTTCCGTATCAGCAAGTTCTGGTCGTCCACCGTCGATAAACTGTTGTATTGAGTCTTTTCTTTGTTTTGCTGCACGTTCGATAACACGAAGTGCATCTTCATCAGGAAGGGGAGTCTGAGGAGTTAATCCTTTTGCTACAAGCTCGTTTGTAAATGCACTCATGAGACCGCGGATAACTCCGGTTCGTACGGCGTCTTTTGCTCGCATTGCCTCAATAAGTTGTGATTTGATAGTTGCTTGGATGTTTTGCATTGTCATGGAGGGGAGTATAGCACGATGGTTTCGGGTATAATGCGTGCATGTCACCAACTATTCTTATCGGTATTTTCATCGCAGTTATTGCTTTTTTAGCGCTTAATGCGGGTGCTATATTTTTTATCTACAAAACAATCAAGTCTTCAAAGAAAGAAGATGAAGATACAGGTGCCCCAATGGTGCAAATTGTCCTCCAAGAGATGGGTGAGATGCGTAAAGTTCTCAATAGCCAAATGGGTGATTTCCAGCGCACAATGGACACAAAAATCAGTGAATCTTCAAAGGTGGTGCGTGACTCCGTAACGTTCCAGTTTGGTGAGTCACAGAAACTGATTAAGGATATTACAAAAGAACTCACTGAGGTGAAGGAAGGAAATAAACGGGTAAGTGATGTGGCAACCGAACTTCGGGTTCTTCAAGATGTACTTAAAAACCCAAAGCAACGTGGTGTTCTTGGCGAATATTTCCTTGAGAATGTTCTTAAGAACGTTCTTCCACCGGGCTCATATCAAATGCAGTATAAATTTAAGAATGGTGAAATTGTCGATGCGGCTGTAATCATTCAAGAAAAAATTATTCCAATTGATTCCAAATTTTCTCTTGAAAACTATAATCGTGCTATCGGTGAGCATGACCCAGTTGAAAAGGAACGACTTGAGAAGATGTTCAAAAGTGATCTTAAGATGCGAATCGATGAAACATCAAAGTATATTCGACCGGACGAAAATACCATGGACTTTGCGTTCATGTTCATCCCTTCAGAAGGTATCTATTACGACCTCCTTATTAACAAGGTTGGATCACTAAAGATTAATACCGAAGACCTCATTAACTATGCTTTTAGAGAGAAGCGCGTCATCATTGTTTCTCCAACATCGTTTCTTGCATACCTCCAGACCGTCATGCAGGGCTTGAAGGCGCTTAAGATTGAAGAATCTGCAAAGCAGATTGCAATCCATGTGGGGGAACTCGCAAAGCACCTCAAAGCCTTTGAGCAGTACCACGAGAAGCTTGGTAACTCCCTTGGTACTGTTGTGAATCATTACACATCTTCAGCCAAGGAATTTAAAAAAATTGATAAAGATGTAATGAGGATTACTGGTGATAAATACGAACTTGCTGCTGCACTACCCTTGATTGATAAGCCAATTGAGTTCGACGGAGAGGAATAGTCGGTTAATATCTGTAATAGTTGCCAAAAAGCCCTATATACGGTACTATAGACGCCTATGAAAAGCGCAATTATTAAGACCGGTGGCAAGCAGTATCTTGTTGCTGAAGGCGACTCTCTTAAGATAGAGAAGCTTGCTGATGAGCAAAAAGAAGGCGACAAGATTGTCTTCGGTGAAGTCCTCCTTTCAACTGAAGGTGACAATTCAAAAATTGGTACTCCAACAGTTTCAGGTGCTGAAGTTCATGCAACTGTAGAAAAGATTGGACGACACCCAAAGATTTTGGTTGTTAAATATAAGCAAAAGAGCCGATACATGAAGCGTAACGGTCACCGTCAACTATTCGTACAGGTAAAGATCGATAAGATCGCCTAATCAATACAAAATCCCGCCTAGAGGCGGGATTTTGTATTATATAGAAATGTGGTGTAGTTTAAGTCTTAGAACTTTTTCTTTATCTCAAAGTCGAGGTGTTACATGAGCAGGAATGAGTCATGCTTCATGTTGGTATTTGGAATTATTATTGTTGTAGTTGGGTTGTGGTTGATTATCCCGGCTACATTCATGAATTTCTTACGGGGTAAGAAAATTAACTTTACCGATGCCTTCACTGGGCTTTTTCTCGAAGTCATCGGTGTGCTGTTCTTGTTTCTTGGGTTGGTTGTGTATGTTCAAACCAATGATGCGTAATGGTTCCAATGAGATACATTATGCCACGCGAGTCTCGTGTGGCATTTTTTATTCCGCGGGATTTCTTCCTTTGAAAGCTGCAGCAAATGTCCCTTCATCAATATATTCAATTTCAGTACCAGTGGACATTCCTCGTCCAAGGACAGTTATTGGAACTGAGACTAGTGTCTGTTCTTGTGAGTTTCGGATACGTTCTGCAATAACATGCGAGGTGTGTTGTCCATCAGCTGTTGCTGAAAATGAAATGACAATTTCTTTTAGTAGAACATTATTATTTCTTGAAAGGAAATTCAAAAGGGTATTGATACGATTCTCTGCAGAAGTTTCTTGAAATGAAGTAGGGGAGAGGGGAACGAGTGGGCCAAACACGTAATAGACGCCTCTATATGCCCCGGTGCGCTCAATTGCCTCAAGATCAAGTGAGGTGCTGACAATCATCCTTGTTGAAGTATCACGCGTTGAATCAGAGCAAATTGAGCACGCTCCATCACTGTGTAGATCAGCTTTAAGAGTCTGTCTTCGGCAGAGAGTGCATTCTGCTGTGGTGTCAGAAAGTCTCTCTAATTCTCGTATAAAACGACCACGGAAGTCAGAGCCTTGCTGAGCAATACTAAAGACAATCCTTCGTGCTTGTCGTGGGCCAATACCAGGAAGCCTCGCAATGATTTCCTGCAGTGAGTCGATGGCGTTCATAGAAATGAATTAGAAATCGTCGCCTCCGCTAATTGCAGCGCCGAATGTCTTATCAATAGAAAGGAAGGATGACTTCTTGTCATCGAAGAATAGTTCCACTTTTCCAGTTGGACCGTTACGGTGTTTTTCGATGAGAATTTCAGCAATGTTTGGCTTTTGAGAGTCTTCCTTTGTCTTATCTTCTCGGTGGATGAACATAACTACATCGGCGTCCTGTTCAATAGAACCTGAGTCTCGAAGGTCAGAAAGACGAGGGCGACCACCACGTTGTTCAACGGCACGAGAAAGCTGTGACAGTGCAATAACCGGCACATCCATTTCACGGGCGAGTTGCTTTAGGGATCGTGAGATTTCCGTCACTTGTTGTACGACGTTGTCCTTACTGCTTGTTGTAGATGGCGCCATCAGCTGCAAGTAGTCTACGATGATAAGTCCAAGACCTTTTTCAGCCTTAAGGCGTCGCGCAGTGCTTCTCATACGAAGGATGCTTGCTGCGGGTTGGTCGTCAATATAAATCGGTGCAGCAGACAAAGTCTCGAGTGAGTCCCTGATACGCTCAAAATCTTCATCATTCGTTAGTTTTCCAGTACGAAGTTTCCATGCATCAACTCGTGACTCAGCTGCGAGCATTCTATCTACAAGCTGCTGTGCGCTCATTTCAAGTGAGAAGATTGCTGTGTGAACTCCATGTCTGATTGCAGCGTTGCGCGCCATATCAAGTACGAGCGAGGTTTTTCCCACTGATGGGCGAGCAGCAAGGATAATGAGGTCGGACTTCTGGAAGCCGGACAGTTTTGCGTCGAGCTCAGCAAACCCAGATGGTACCCCGCGGAGTTCGTCGGTATTTTGGTGTAGGCGATCAATACGCTCAAGCGCCCCAGAGAGTGCGTCTTTGATTGATGTAGCAGTAAACTTTGAACCTTTGTGAGAAATATCAAAGATTTTCTTTTCTGCAATATCGAGCGCTTGGTCGATTTCGTGTCCTTCGTCAAAGCCAATAGAAGAAATTTCTTCGGATGCGCGAATGAGTTCACGCATGATGTGTTTCTTCTTTACGAGCTCAGCGTAATATTGAACGTTTGCTGCAGAAGGAACGCAGTTCACAAGTTCTGTTAAATAACTTGCTCCGCCAATTTTTTCAAGGTCACCAGATTCTTTGATGTGAGAAGAAACTGAAAGGATGTCAATCGGTGCGCGCTTTGTTAACAGGAAAAGATAGCAGCTCCAAATAATTCCATGTTTTTCTGCGTAGAAACATTCTGCTGCAATGCTATCCATAACTTCGTACATTGCTTCCGCACGAAGCATCACTGAGCCAAGAAGTGCCATCTCAGCTTCAAGACTCTGAGGTGGAATTCGCAAAGATGGTAATCGAGTTGGTTGTTGAGATCTGACTGCCATATGCAGTAGATTTTATCACGCTACCGTATGCGGAGGAGTATTGGTCCAGAGGGACTATCTTGTATTGCGTAACCGGCATTTCTGATATCTACCTTTAGTGTGTCAGAAGCAGTAAAATCTTTCGCTGCACGCAAAGACTCTCGTTCTGTAGCCAGATTTAGGACTTCGAGGGGTGGAAGCGTTAAGGCATCAGTGAGTCCTAATCCAAGATATTTGTCAGCAATGGTAATAAGTTCGATCTTTGACTGGGGAGAACCTGTGGAATTCTTTAGACCTTGCCACAGGATTGAAAGGGCTTTAGAAGTATTTAGGTCAGAGTTCATTGCCTCGATAAGTGCAGGAATATCAGATGATGTTTCACTTGTAGGTGCTTTTCCAAAATGACGAAGTAGCTGTGGTTGTGTTTCAACAAGTGCGTAGAGGTTATGTAATGCTTGCCCGGCACTTTCGACAGCTTCAAGAGTGAAATTAACTTGTAGTCGGTATGATGCATTTAAAAAAAAATATCGAAGTGCCAATGGGTCGATATTTTTTTTCTGTAAATCAGAAAGTGTATACGTGTTTCCAAGAGACTTAGACATCTTGTGCCCATCAACCGTCATGAATGCTGAGTGCATCCATGTGTGCACATATGTTTTTCCTGTTGCACATTGTGACTGTGCGATTTCATTGTTGTGGTGGACCGGAATATGATCGATGCCTCCTGTGTGGATATCAAATGTTTCGCCAAGATATTTCATTGACATGGCAGAACACTCTATGTGCCAACCTGGAAATCCAACTCCCCATGGAGAATCCCATTCCTGTTGTCGTGTTCCAGCTTCTTTTGAAAACTTCCATACAGCGAAATCAGTATGATTCTTTTTTTCTGGATTTTCCTCGACGCGTGCTCCTGACTTTAATCCTTCTAAATCAATACCGCCAAGTGTTCCATAGTCAGAAAATTTTGATGTATCAAAATATACACCGTCAGATGTTGTGTATGTATATCCGTTCTCTTCAAGTTTTTTAATGAGTGCAATCTGTTCAGGAATATGATCTGTTGCCTTTGGAAATATCGTACCAGCTGTACGGATGTTGAGTTGCGTAAGGTCGTTAAGAAAAGCAGCGGTGTACTCTTCAGTAATTTCTTTGGCGGTTTTGTGTTTTTTGCGAGCACTTTCTTCCATTTTGTCTTCTCCTTGGTCGGCGTCTGAGGTGAGGTGTCCAACGTCAGTGATATTGATCACTTGTTTTACATCGTATCCAGCAGATTCAATAGTACGTCTGAGTGTGTCAGCAAATATATATGCTCGCAAGTTACCAATGTGGGCAAAGTCATATACGGTAGGGCCACAGTGGTACATGGAAATAACACCTGGTGTTATGGGCTTAATTTGTTCTTCTTTTCCTGAAAGTGTGTTGTATACAGTAATTCTGGAATTCGGTGTGGGGTTATTCATGGGAAGATTTTGGTCGGAGTAGTAGATATACTGCGGTTGCAAAGCCTGAAAGTGTAAGGATTAACCAGGCAATTTGTGTAGTTGTTGCGTTACCAGTCATAAGGGAAGAAATGATGTGGGCACCATCATACACAAACGTTGGAAGGAGTAGGGTACAGGAGACAATGGTAAGAATTTGAATACTATCGTGCTCTTTCGAGTGGAGCATGGCGGTATTTGCGTCTTGCATCTCGTGGAGTATTTCTTCTGCTAAATGACTGTCTTCTAAAATGCGAACGTGTTCATCTTTAATGTATTGAAAGAGCGGGGAAGAGAAGTTGATCTGATCGAGTGCTGCTCTTTGCCCACGGAACGTACGTTTGAAGTGTTGGATGGCACGTGCAAGGTTAGAGATGAGGTGAACAGCTCGTTTTTCCTTGCTAGAAAAAATCATTTTCTCAACACGCTCAAGTTCAGAGATGAGGATGGTTACAATGTGTCGTTCTGAATCAATAATATGACGGAGCATTTCAAAGAATAGATCTGTTCCGTGGTTGTATTTCCTTCGCTCGGTAACCTCATTCACTTCGAGGATTTTTATAAACTCTACAAGTGGTTCATAGGAAGCATAATGAATGGTGACCACATCCTTTTCTCGAACAATAAAATCTATCTCATCTTTAGAGATAGTAATTTCATTCTTTCTTCTCTCCAATATAGGAACATGAAGGGCGGTATATATAGAGTCGGCAGTATGTGCAACATCAGGACGAACCGAAGGGAGGATGCTTTTATCAACAATTTCAGGGCTGATTCCGTAGACACTAATCAGTTGTCGCGCCTCATCATGAGTCGGCATTACGACATCAATCCATTGTAGGGAGCCAATTTTCCTGACTTCGATCATGTGAAGATTATACAGTATAATGCTTGCTATGACAGAAAAATATTCACGTTGGATTTCAGGGCTTATATCTGCTGTTTTGGTAATTACAGCGGTTTCGGGAGGGTATATGTACGGCCGACGTGAGGCGCAGGCAGTACAGATTCCAAGTAATATTCTTGGAGCATCTGTACCAGCTGGGGTTGACGAAGGTGCGGATTTCGCAGTCTTTTGGAAGGTGTGGAACTTGCTTGATGAAAAGTATGGAGGAACAAAAGGGCAAGATGTAACTGATCAAGATAAGATCTACGCAGCAATCCAGGGACTTTCAGCTGCGTACGGTGATCCGTATACAACATTCTTCCCACCAGAAGAGACAAAGTCTTTCCAGGAAGAAATTTCAGGATCGTTTGAAGGAATTGGTGCTGAAATTGCGCTTAAGGATGGATACCTAACAGTTGTGGCTCCACTTAAAAATAGTCCATCAGAAAAAGCGGGGGTCAAGTCAGGAGACAGAATCATTTCAATCAATGGTCAGACTGTATCTGACATGACACTTGATGGTGCCATTAAGAACCTTAAGGGAAAGAAAGGAACAACGGTGACACTCTCAGTATTGCGAGGTGAAGATGATCAAGCTTTGGAGCTTAAAGTTGTTCGTGATGTGATCAGTATCCCTACACTTGATTCTGAGCGTCTACCAGACGGAACATTCGTAATTAGACTCTATAACTTCACAGGAACTGCAAGTAGCCAATTCTCTCGTGCAATGCAGCAGTTCTATGCCTCAGGAAGTAAGCGCTTGATTGTAGACCTTCGTGGAAATCCAGGAGGATACCTCGATGCAGCAGTTGACGCTGCGAGCTGGTTTGTCAAAGAAGGGGATGTAATTGTGACCGAACGCTTTAAGAGCAAAAAGGATAACCTCTATAGAAGTCGTGGATACGCTACGATCCCTAGTGACTCACGTGTAGTTGTACTCATTGACGGAGGATCAGCATCTGCATCAGAAATCTTTGCGGGCGCACTCCAGGAATATGGTATTGCAACCCTTATCGGTACCCGTAGCTTCGGAAAAGGCTCTGTACAAGAGTATTTGAACGTAACCTCAAACACATCACTTAAAGTGACTGTGGCAGAATGGTTAACACCAAAAAATAACTCGATCTCAAAGGAAGGATTAACACCGACAATTGAAGTTACTCCTCGACCAGACGATGTTCGATCAGGGTTTGGAGCACTCTCTGGAACAAAGGACGCTCAATTTGAGCGAGCAATTGAATTCTTGAATACTGGAAAGTAGACTGGTAAAAGAGACAAGAAAAGAGTAGAAATACACTAATTAATTAAATTTATACAGTATGAAAGTTATTCTTCTGAAAGATGTGCCTCGATACGGACAGAAACACACCATTAAGGACGCAAAGGATGGATACGCACTCAACTTCCTCATTCCACAAGGACTAGCGGTTATCGCTACTCCTGAGGTACTTGAAAAGATGAAAGCAGACGACTCTGCTCGCCTGGCTGCGCAAAAGGCAGAGGATGCAGTCCTAGTTGGAGTCATCAGGACACTCCAAAAGGAGCCTCCAGTATTACACGTTGCAACAAACGAGAAGGGTAGCTTATTTAAGGCGATCCATGTTAAGGAAATTGCTGAGCAGATTGTAGTCCAGACTGGAAAGAAAATTCCTGAGTCAGCACTGAAGCTGGAAAAGCCAATCAAGGAAGCAGGGGATCACAAGGTAGAAGTGAAGATTGGGGATGAGACACTTATCTTTAAGGTTAATATTGTTAAGCAGTAGAAAGTGTAGGTAACAAAAAACCGACCATGTGGTCGGTTTTTTGTTTGTGTGTAGTTTAGGCTACGCTCACTTCTTTTCGAACGCTTCGTGAACCATCAAAGTTCTCTTTGCGTCGATCAGCATAGTTAACTACGCCGTCTTTGAGAGCAAAGAGCGTGTGGTCTTTTCCAATACCGATGTTTCGGCCAGCCATGTACTTAGTACCGCGCTGACGCACGATAATCATACCGGTCTTTGCTGTTTGACCGTGGTTGATCTTGATACCGAGGAACTTCGGTTTAGAGTCGCGGAGGTTTTTGGCTGTTCCGCCAGCCTTTTTGGATGCCATTGATTTTTACTTTTTCTTAATATGGTTTCCTATATGCTGGCCGCACATCGAGATACCTCGGTGTGACTGATATAGAGATCAGATGAATATACAGCAATTTTCAACAAAAATCAAGCCTCTGTACCTTACTGCCGCCTCAGGCATAGTGGGAATGTGTATTGGGTATGGTGTAGGGGTTATTAACCCGCCCCCCACGACCACCACCTGGGCTCCTAGAGGATTTGGTTATAGAGAGCCAGGGTTTAGTTGGGGAAGCGGTCGAAATCCCCACCAAAGCTACAACTAGGCCCGCTTCAAATAGCCCTGTCTATGCTTCAGGAAGTGGAACGAAGTATTACTTTCCATGGTGCAGCGGATACTCATCGATCAAGAAAGAAAACTTGAAGACGTTTATAAGTGAAGGGGAGGCGATAAGTGCAGGGTATGAAAAGGCGAAGAATTGTTCGAGCACTGAAGCAAAAGGGGAGAAGCGGTGAGTTGTGGTAAATAAAAAGGTATAATAGAAAGGTGAAGGTTAAAATCAAACGAACAGCAGTATTCTCTTCAGGGGTTGTATTGTGTTCAGTTGGTGCTTTAGGTCTCTTACTTCCAGTTATTCCAGGAGTTGTCCTTCTTGTTGTCGGTGTGTATCTCATTGCGCACGTAATTCCTGTCCTAAAGAACAAAATAAACGCCAGTCTTTCTCGTTTTCCACGACTAAGCAAAATTTGGCTATCTTTTGACCTAAAAATTACAAAATACCTCCCGGAATGAGTCAACCGACTTCGGTTTAAAATGGCTCAGTTGAGGCATTTTTATTGTGTTGGTCACCCTTAAAATCGATTTAAGTACTTGACAAATGGCGTATAAAAATGCTATAATTAGTACCTAATCAGTTAAGTGACTTCGTAAGTTGCTCAACTGGTTTTTTTATGACATCACTTGCAAAGTTCGCATCAGTGCTCGTTATCGCCGTTGCTCCTGCTATTAACGCGCAGGGTCCAATGGACGTGACACTTGCACTATCAAATCCTGCTACTGCTGCCGATACTGTCCTTATTGCTACTACTGAAAGCCTACTTACATCTGACGCTCCAAATACTTCAGACGCTTTAACTTCTAACAAGAAGCAAAAGCAGTCAGAAGATATTGCACAAACTGTTAAGGCGTATTTCGCCGCAACACCTATTCTTGCCGAGATCGCATTCTGTGAATCAACTCTCCGTCACTATGATAGTAGCGGTAAGGTGCTTCGTGGAAAGGTTGACTCAGCTGACGTAGGAGTTATGCAGATTAACGAGCGATACCATAAGAAGACCGCTGAAAAGCTCGGACTCGACCTCCTTACTCTTGAAGGTAACCTAGCCTACGCTGAGTACCTATATAAGAAGAGTGGTTCCCAGCCTTGGAGTGCTTCCAAGCCATGTTGGTCAAAGCGATAATCTCGCAGTATACTGATCACATGTAAGCATCAAGAAAACCCCCCGAACGTTCGGGGGGTTTTCTGTGCAAGTTCCTTTGCTTGGTAAGCAGGAAGGTTGGTGGGCTTATGCAAATGCCACTTATTTACCGGACCATGTCGTACGAGGCTTCCCTGATAACCTCGTAGAAGGGAGGTGATCCTAGTCTAGGCATGGATGCCGACCCGTCCTCTGCTCAATAGAAATGGATGTCAGTATCGCGCGAGAAAATTCGCGCGATATTTTTATCTGTAATTACTAAGTAGAGTAGAGAGGTGTAAAAAATCTCAACTGTGGATAACTTTTTGATGCCCTGGGGAAGTGGTATGAGAGTGTCGCACAATATATCTTTTACGACCTATGCCTTGGGCTAGCCGAGGTTATGACTTGCTTCGAATAATCATTAATACAATAGTTAAAACTCCCAGTGCTGCGATTGATGATGCAATCAGTTGTCCGTATACATTAATAACTTCCCTTACCCTCTCTCCTGAGCCTCGAGTTGCACTTATTGAAAACGTATCATTGAATTCAGGATTTTTTGTTTCAGGACCAATTGTTAATTCGATTGCACCTGTACGTACGATTGTTCCAGAGTCCAAAACCTTTATCTTTGTCTCATCCATCTTATATATATCTGGAACACTGTAATACATGCGAAGGTTCGACGGTTGGTATATTTTGCGAGCGGTAGATGTATCAGTTGAAGTTCCTGAAAAGGCTTGTGGGTCATTTTTGAGCTTCACAAAAGCGTGGACCGGTGCGTGACTGATACCTACTAATGAATGAATTTGTACACTCGAATCAAGTTCCAACTTGATGTATCTATCAGGGGTTGGTGTGTATGAAACCCGATTCTTTTCTTTTGAGGTTCCTGTGGCTGCAGTCGGGTCGCCCCAGATTGAATCTGTTTCACGAAGAGTCCAAGCATTCTTATCAGAGCTTGTGTAGAGCTTTACATATGACGCGTATGTTCGGTCACGGACGGTAAGTTCGATTCCATCATGCATAACACCCGCTTGGTTGAAATCAATGATGTATGTTTTTTCAGTATCATTCCGTTCTTCTTCATATGCATACCGGTAGAGGAGTCCAATGTTGTCCCCTTTCGGAATTGAAAATAATACCAGGGAAGTCGGCTCAGGAGATACTGGACCAGTTTTAAATACAATCATGTACTGTGGATCGTATACGAATGCGTCTTCCCCACGATAAATTCTTGCTGCTGTCATTAACTTATCTACATCAATCGTATTTTGCATGCGGATAATGTCTCGGTAATTTGCGCTTGAA
The DNA here is from genome assembly GCA_035438625.1 of Candidatus Paceibacterota bacterium. Classification (NCBI taxonomy): domain Bacteria; kingdom Bacillati; phylum Minisyncoccota; species Minisyncoccota bacterium. The sequence goes on along the minus strand of DAORIS010000001.1, from coordinate 82,670 downwards.
TACACAGGAATATCTTTTGCAACTATTTGCCAGAAGCTAAAGTCCATTCCAGCATTTGCGTTTGTATAGAAAATTGACACAGTTCCACTCACTTGTGTCTTATCTCCAAACACTAATTCCATCAGTTTCCCCTTTGGAAATGATCCTGCGGGGACCATGTGGACGATTTTTCCATCAGTTGAAAACGTATCGCGTGCATATACTTGGTTTCTACTTTTCTTCACACTTCCCTGCTCAAACGAGAGGGGCAGTGGAACCGTGTCAGATTTTGAGACAACAGTAATTTCAGCAAGAGAATCTATCGATGATAAGACTGATGAAGGAACTTCAAATGTTGCGTACTCACCTGTGCCTTGTCCTTGTTCGATGAACTCACGCATGTGTTCATACTTTTTTATATTTATTGCAGCATGAAGTGAACATGGCATTACGGTGTGCCATAGTAGTGCTGTTATTGTTGTCGCGGATGTAAATATTCTCGCGGCCTTCGTTAACGTGTAAATGGCCATGACGCTTGTATGTCTTCAATTACTCCAGGAGCTTTTGCTCTCGCTGTTGCAAGTCCATGTTCTGCATACGCGATTACATCAATATTAAAATATAACTGTAGGACTGCCATTAAGACGATGAGTGAAAATACAGTTTTGATCATACGTTATTGATTGATATACAGAAGTGGGTTGAGGTATGCCTTAAGGTCAGCAATCGGCATTGTATACACCTTTCCTCCGCAGGCAGTTGATGGACGTGACTGGATCTTTACACCTTGTGAAGCGTATACGGTGAAGTGTAGGTGTGGACCGGTTGAGTATCCAGTGTTACCAGAGTATCCAATCAGTCCGCCGTTTGAAACCGCTTGTCCGGGGGCAACTTTAATCATAGATAAGTGAGCGTAGAGGGTTGAAAGACCACTTGAGTGTTCGATCATCACCCATTTTCCATACGATCCTCCAGGACACGCTGTGTCCGTGTCTCCTGTTCCAATAACAGTACCAGCAGCAGCTGACTTAATTGGTGTACCGATACTTGCGGCTAAGTCGATACCGTTGTGACCTCGTCCACTATATACAAATGGGTTACTTCGAGAAAATTCAGTGTCTCCGAACTGCTGTGTAATGCGAACAGAGGCAACTGGCCATGAGAGTACCTTGTCTCCGTTTTGAGGAATACTTGCTGGGTCAATTGCAATTTTCAGCGCAGCTTCAAGTTGTGCGAGTTCTGATTCGAATGCTTTTCTCGCTGCAATCTTTTGGTTCAAGAGACGTTGATACTCGCTCTCTTCACTTTTTGTTTGTGAGAGGACTTTGCTTTTTTCACCCTTGCTTGATTCGGCAAGTTTGCGCTGGTCGAGTAGTTGATCTTTATATTTTTGAAGAGATACTTTCTCACTCTCCTTCTCATTTACCGATCCTTCAAGTGATCGCTTTGTATCATAAATTAGGTCAAGGTTTTGTTGAATAGAGTTTTGTACTTGGCGACCTGTATCAATTGCCTGAAATGCTGCAGCAAGTGATGTATCTTTAAGTATTGTCTCCATTAACGACTGAGACTGCTGTTGGCTCGACTGGAAAATAATGTCTCGGAGCGCCCGTCTGTGTTCGCCGATAATCTGCTCCTTGGTCTTGATATCAATTGTTAACTTCTCAATCGTTAAGTTTGTCTTGTCGATATTTGTAAGAGTCTTTTGAGTTTCTTTGGTTAGTTTATTGATTGACGCATTAAGCTCGTTAACCGTATTTTGTAGTGTGCGAGCACGCTGTGATGTTTCGGTAAGTTGTCCTTGATACTTACTAATTTCCTCTTCAAGTTCAGCAAGTGCTTCGTTACGTGCCTTGATCTCTCGCTCCAGCTCTTTCACTTTCGCTTGATCAACTGCAGTTTGTGCGTGCGAAGTTTCCGCAAGAAATACGTGTGCAACACAAAAAAGACCAACAAAGATTGCTGTTACTAAAAGAGTTGAAAGCGCCTTTTTATGCTCCAAGTTTTGTAATTGCATTACGTATTCTTTTTAAGACTTCTGTTTTTCCAAGCAGCGTGATTAGCGTGACGGGGTCAGGTGAACTTTGTTTTCCGGAAAGACTGTACCTGATTGGCCAGAGAACATCTCCTTTTCCGTGCTCTTCTGCATACGGCCAGAGTGATGATTTTACGTACTCGGCAGTAAAAGCTCTATCGGGTAATTCACCGAGAGATTTCTCAGCAAACGTAAGGTGTTCGATTGCTTTTTCAGGTGTAGATTTTTTCCATGGGATTGAAGCCACGTCGAGTTTATATGCAGGAGAGGCATCATCTGAAAGTAAGAAGTCGAATTCTCCGCTTGAGAATTCCTCAACAACATCTCCGAATACTGAAATGTGGTCTTTAAGTATTCCTGCAATTGGACCGTACTGATCTGATGCAATAGTCATGCCACGGACCATTGAGCCTTTCTCAATCCAACTTCTAAGTGTGTGTTCAAGGACAGCTGGATTCAGTTTGAGCATGTGTTCTTTGTTTACGTGGCGAAGTTTTGTGACATCAAAAATTGCACCTGCTTTGTTAATGCGCTCGAGTGTAAACTGGTTAATAAGGTCTTCGCGGGTGAAGTGTTCCTGGTCTGTTCCTGGGTTCCAACCAAGTAAACAGAGGAAGTTAACAAAGGCGTCAGCAATGTATCCATTGTCACGATAGTGCAGGGTTGCAACAAGTTCCCCATGCTTTCGCTTCGAAAGCTTTGACCGGTCTTCAGCAAGAATGAGTGGCAAGTGAGCGTATGCAGGTCGAGGTGCTCCGATTGCTTCTTGAATGAGGATTTGTCGGGGAGTGTTTGATATATGGTCTTCCCCACGGATGACGTGTGTTACGCCCATTTCAAAGTCATCAACTACAACTACAAAGTGATACAACGGTTCTGTTCGGGTACGAGCAATGATGAAATCTCCAAGTTCTTCTGTCTCAAATGAAATATCTCCTCGAATGATGTCATTGAAGGTGACTTTTGTTTTAGGGTTTCTGAATCGGATCAATTCTCGTTCAACTCCTGTTTCCTCGTTTTTTTCTTTTGATGTGTACGCCTTCCCTTCTGCAATTAATTTATCAATATAGCTTATGTAAATGTCAGTACGTTCTGATTGTACGTATGTCTCGTCGGCTTCAATATTGAGCCATTTCATGCTCTCGTAGATGTATTCCTCGTGTTCTTTTTTTGAGCGTTCTTTGTCAGTGTCTTCGATGCGAAGAATAAACTTGCCCCCATGCTTTTTTGCATAGAGGTAGTTAAAGAGCATGGTACGGACCGAACCCACGTGGAGTAATCCTGTGGGGCTTGGTGCGAACCTCGTTACTATTTTTGTGTCAGACATATTATTCTGTTTCGTGGGTTAGACCAATAGCAAGCAAGGCTTCCGCAACTTTTGCAGCAGCGTCAGGCTTCGCAAAGCTTTTTGCTGCTGCTTTCATGCTGTCTGAAATTGCAGGAGTCTCAACAATTCTCCGAACTTCTGAGACGAGAACGTGTGGAGTTAAGTTATTTTCTTCAATGACTAATCCTGCGCCAGCTCTTGCATACGCAAAAGCGTTTTTCTTTTGGTGGTCACCATTTGATTTAGTAATTGGAATGACAATCGCTGGAGTTTCCCACAGTGCAATTTCAAAGAGGGTTGATCCTGCTCGAGTGATGATCACGTCCGCTGCTCCCGCTGCCATTTTTAAGTGTAGTGGGTCGAGGTTTGGAAATGGCTTATAGTTTGCAAGAATACTTGGATCCGAAACGACCACAGAGGAAGTGTTTTTAATTTCCTCAAAGTTTGCCGTACCAGTTTGGTGGATGACCGAATACTCTTTTGCAAGATCAGGCAAAGCTTCTAGAATGGCTTCGTTAATGATTTTTGCTCCTTGTGAGCCTCCAAGGACAAGTACAGTCTTTCGTGCGGCTGGGATGCCAAAATACTCCTTTCCAGTGTCTTTTGATGCGATGGAGATAGATGGTCGAACCGGGTTTCCAAGCACAGCAACTTTATCTTTAGGAAAATATTGTGCAGCTTCAGGATATGAAACAGCAATTCGATATGCAATCTTTCCAGACCACAGGTTCACTTTTCCCGGAACCGTATCTGATTCATGGACAATGATTGGAATGCGATAAAAGCGGGCAGCGATGAGTGTTGGAAAACTACCATACCCACCTTTTGAAAATACCGCATCAGGATACAGGACCAACATATCCCATAATGCCTTAATAACACCATATGCAGTTACAAACACATCAAAAAAGTTTCTGATTGAGAAATACTGACGTACTTTTCCGCCAGGAATTTTAATAAACCGAATTCCGTGTTCATAGAGGATGCCCTCGTCGTATGGATGGGGCGACATAAAGTACAACTGAGGTGTGAGGAGTTTCTTTTCTTTGGCGATCCGTTGCACTTCTTCAGCTACAGCAATCAGTGGGTAAAAGTGGCCACCAGTTCCCCCTCCTGTCAGAACGATTTTCATTGGCCAAGTATATCATCCAGTCGCTATGCGGCAGAACTCGACGATTTCCCCTTAGAAATGCCTAATATAATGCCGATTTCAGCCAGAGCAAATAGAAGGGCTGTTCCTCCGTGGCTGATGAATGCAAGTGGTACTCCGGTTAGTGGCAAAATGCTGACCATAGCCCCAATATTCATAAATGACTGGCCGACAATCAGGGTTAAGAAGCCGATAATGACAGCTCTTCCAAAAGCATCTCTTGTGCGTGACGCAAGTGTTGAAAGTCGAACAGAAAGTACCAGATATAGAATTACCAAGGATGCTGCCCCAGCAAAGCCAAATTCTTCTCCCGCAACAGCAAATATCGAGTCTCCGACAGGCTCTGGAAGATATTTAAACTTTTGTACGCTTTGGCCAAATCCTTGGCCCCAAAATCCTCCGTTACCAATGGCAATCAGTGATTGCTGTACTTGGTATCCGGAACCAAGTGAGTCTTGTGATGGGTCAATAAATATTTTTACACGATCCAAAACATACGGACGGGTATATAACAATCCTCCAATACCAACACAAGCGATTAGTGCAACGATTATAAGATCTTTCCAACGACCACCTGAGACGAAAAACATGAGGACTAGTGCAAGTCCAATAATTGGGTCCGTGTCTCGCTGGAGAAGAAGTATGCCGGTTGTAATGCCTCCAATTGCAAGGAGTGGTAGTAATCCTCCTTTAAATGTATCCATTTCGTCACGGTTACGACGAAGGAGTGCTGCATAAAACAAGACAGCTGCAAACTTGAGCATTTCTCCTGGCTGGAATGAGATAAAACCCAAATCAAGCCAACGTGTTGCACCTCCAGCGCTAATAGACATACCAGGAATAAATATGAGCATGTTTACAAAAATCGCTCCGATGAATATCCAAGGCGAAAACCTCCTAATGTGGTCTGTGGGAATAATTGAACAGACAAAGAGTGCTACTGCCCCACCGAGGATACCCACAACTGCTTGTTTCAGTGCGATGCCACCAATGGTTGTTTCGTCGCGCCCAAGGAGTCCAAGTGATGCAGAAAAGAAAATAATATAGCCAACAACAACAAGTCCGATAACTAAAAAGAACAAGCCTTTATCGGCTCCTTTCTTCTGTACTGCCTTTGTTACTGAACGGGCCATTTGCACTATTGTACGGCATTATGTAAGAACTTTAAAAATCCACAGATTTTATGTTGTATTATATTTGACAAATTGCTTAATTATGCTATAATATACTTAGATCGCACCAAAAAAATCAACAAGGAGATCCCAATGGAAGGATACGACAATCGTGAATCTAAGTACCCTGCTCGACTGGAAATATGTGAATCGTGTGGTCTGCATGGGTGGATTCGCTTTCGAAATCGTAATTGCACCATTGAATGTTGGTCTAAGGCTGAGTTTGTCTCAGCATTGCGAGATGCAAGACAACACAACATGGTTACCGATGGAGAAGTAACTGACCTGATCCAGGAAATTAATGGATCGACAATTCCTGGTGAAATGGTGTTCGTTAAAGTGCCGCCCGATTTCTCATGGATGTCAACCGCGGCATCCAACTAACAAATTGACCCGTATGCGAAGTGTTTATGACACAATCGCGTATGGGTCTTTTTCTATTATCTCCTTTACATATACATCTAAATCTTCAGTTCGATATACTAGCAAAAAGATTGGGTTTACAAGAAAAGAAAAGCCCCGGGCGCATATGCGTCTGGGGCCTAAGCTGTAAAAAAGAACAAACAAGAACTGACGTGGTCATCTTTCCTGAAGCAGATCATACTGTGAGAGATCCTTCTCGTTAATAGTCACTGTTTCAGCGTGACCGTCCAGGAAGACAAAATTACTCTTGCCTCCATGTCGTTTCATATCAAAGGGATTTATTGTCCGGAGTTCTGAATACTGCATGACTCCGTTACCTTTGTATACATCAGCAAACGTCAAACTCTTTTCGGGAAATTGCACATCAGGAACCCAGGTGTGTTTAAACTCACCAATCCCCATTCCTTCTCCACAGAGAACCATGGATGTAGGGCGCTTAACTTTGGATGGGTTACCGTTGTACCACTTATCCTGGAGTTCAGTTCTGGATGTGGTGTTCACCAGACCATAATTAACTTCGTAACTCACTACGTTTTTCCTGTGTGAGTCAAAGAGTGTAGGCCTGGAAGATGTGTATGCATACACAAACTGACTCACCTGTTCATCTACTGACTTAGATTCCAGCTCGTCGTTCGGACAGAGCAGGATCTTTGCAGTGTGGACATTCTTCGTCACCTCGGACCAGGGTTGGATTTTTTTCAAATCCAAGGTGGTTGTTTGTTGGAGCAGACTCTCGAAGAATGGTAGTGGTAAGGCGTCGAACTGTGCAGTGGTCGGCGGATCATTTGTTGGCCAATTGATCATCATCGAACCAACTGGAAGTCTACGATGATTTGTTACGTACACCATCGTGGCCTGAGCAATCTGCCTTAAATTACTCAAACATTTGGTTCTTTGTGCGTGTCGTCGTGCGATGCCAAGTGCAGGTACGACGAGCGCAAAAAGAATTCCGATGATTCCGATAACAACAAGTAGTTCAGAAAGTGTAAACGCGTGTTTATTACACCGCACCTTCATAGAGACCTTTCTGAGTACCACGTTCTTTCGTGGTGCTCTTTGAGGGTGGTGTTTCTTTGAACCACCACCACAGTTGGCAGAGGTTCAAAACAATAGTGCAGAAGATGATCATCGCATGCGATTGGTATTCTGGTGGAATGCCAAACAATGGAATTCCACAGCTGCACGGTGTTATAAGTCCGGCGTAAATCCTCCAAAAGTGAAACGTAATGAATACAAGAAACAGTGCGCTGGTCGGTATACCGACTAACACTCCCCTGTGAGCGGGAGTTATGAGAATCAGTATCCCGAGAAACCCTTCAACCATTGGGACTCCAATCGTTAAGATTGGTAAGGTCTCACTTGTAATGAGGGGTAATTCAGCGACCGACCGACCGAATTCTTCTAGGTGGGATGCTTTGTATAAAGCAACACCAAATAGTAATAATCCAATCAGGATTGGGAATGTCATGAAGAAGAGAGACTTGAGTTTCTGTCTCAACACGATGACCTCCTTAATTGACCATGATTTTTTGGTTACTCGCAACTACACTTACGGTTCGCTCGACATGTTCCAGCCACCATTCTTTCGTCTCAGGATCAAACACAAAGGTCATGTTCAGAGGATATCTGTCATAATTTTCTTTGCCGTCTGGTCCAGTTACGAGTGCGTTGCTTTCAACAATGAAGCTACCACTGAAGCATAGAACCTCAGCTTGCTTTTTCATGAGCGCTTCGTAGTTTGGGTTTCGATAAAACACGAAACCTCGCGCTGACGCAACGTTCATTCCAAGAAATGATGCTGGGTATTGGTCACTCTTATCGAGTAACCCTTGCCGGACATCATCTGGAAGACGATACCAATTGAAAGATAGCGCAACGGACTTTGGATCGAGACAGATTGAACGCAGTTGTACGCCTGAGGATAACTTCTCATCGTAAAATTCGTTGAAAAGCATTTCAGGTGTTTTGCCTTCCGGCATCACAACAGATTCTGGTGGTAGTGGTCTTGCTCCTGGAAAGTGGCTGACATAATTTTCTCGTGTCATTCCACTATCACTTGCAATGACGAGGGCAACTTTTGATCGTAGCTCTTGAAACATTTTCACTGTTACATAGTGTGCAACAGCTGGACGCTTCTTAAGTTCACTACGAATCAAGTCCTCAAACAATGGTGCAAGTTTCGCTGGATCTGCACTTACGGGCGACATGGTGAGTGTCTTATACACTCGCTTGGCTTCCAGGTCGCGAACCTGTAGGTATTCATATCCAGGTTCGCCATAACGACCGATGTCTGACACAGACTTACCGACAACAACTGAGTTGTCTGAGAGTGTAAGTTTGGGTCTATGGCGGTAGCTCATCACTGTTGCCATACCTATTGTTATGGCACATATCACAAAGAGAATTACAGCAACAATTACTGGTTTCTGGTTGTACATGACAACTCCCGAGTTAGAGGGTGGAATCAATTTCAACGTATATTCCTGACGTTTGTCAGAGAACTCTTAAAATATTTATACCACAAATATTAAAAAAAGCAATATCTACACTGTTTGTCCTGCGAACAAAAAAGTCAGTAGTTTGGAATAACTACTGACTTCCAGGCTTGGCCTGGCTTTGCGCCGAGACTAACTGGCCGGGGTAACGTCGGTGTTGCTGTTTTCACTGCCGAACGTGCTCAACATTATCTCGACATCATTTGATACGAGTAGGGCCTTTTTGACTGGTTCGCAGGAGTACACGAGTGTACCCTGGACGATCTTCTGCTGGCAACTCCGCATTTCACGGTACAGTTGGCGCCTACACTGCGTGCTGTTGGGATTATCAACCCCACAGGAGTAGTTATACCCCTGGGTCGCAGCTGCTTGAGCCGTTGAGGGTGTAGCGCCGACGATGAAGAGGACAGAAAGGACGGAGATGCACAGAGACGCAAGAATGCGACGAATCATAGCAGGCCTCCAAACAAAGGACAGCTTTCGCTAATCGGCTACAAACGTAACCAAAAATTTAACGATATGCTGCAAAAACAGTACCAGATATTACCAATCTTGGCAACAGCTTACTCGAAGTTCTTGTCCTAAGTGCTTAAGAAATATGAGAACCTATTTTTAGAAACGCGAGGTCTCGTGCGACCATGTATGACCCAGGATATGTGGTGTTTGTAACAGATTCTAACTTTAAGATAGCTTCTGTAATTGGAATCCAGATAACATGGAATCCTTCTCGAATTTCACTCTCGGTCATATGTGGTGTTCCTTTTTCTCCTATAACATGTGCCATGTAACAGTATGAGATATGCTTCATTTTGTTTTTACTTCTGTTTTCGGTAACAATTCCAAGATCACAAAATATATCAATTTCACATCCCAGCTCTTCCCTGCATTCACGTTTTAAAGCTTCAATTTTTTCCTCATCTTTTTCTATGCCACCACCTGGTAGTTTGAAATAATTATCTTTTTTTGCATGAAGTAACGCTATCTTTTTATTTGCATCAAATACTATTGCCCGGACAGCTTCACGAAAGGTGTATGTTGACGCTTCGCTCTCTTTGATATGTTCGAAGTTAATAAGTTGTATGTGGTGCATGTGTGGTCCAGGTAGTATACCTTTTCTACGTAGTGTTAATTTGGGAATGCGTTGTGTAGTTATTCTTAGAATCACTTTACAGATAGCGAAATTTTCTGAATATTAATGTGTACTGCACTTTCATCGAGTACAAACCTATCAACTCCTTCCTTGTCAGGAACAAGGTGTATGTGTAGGTGTTTTGGCTTATAGCATTTTGAACCATCTGGAATTCCCTCAAACCTTTCTCTGATCATAGTATTAAATTGATCAATTGGTTTCCCATCTGAATGTTTTAATCCTAAATCCAACATGTGTTTTATGATCAATCTGTGGAAATACTGATGGTCCAGGAACACTTCGGTAGTGATGTCTGTTAAATTTTCTACATGCCTTTTGGGAATAAACAGTGTGTGATATCTCCAGTATGGAGAAAGATTGGGCTATCCACAACCAAAACTTTGATTCACCTAACGATCTGTTGATTTGGATGCAGTTTGTTGATCCAGACGGTGCTCACCTCTAATCGTTACACCACCACCTGTCTTGTTAACCCGCTCAGCTTTGCTTGCTGGGGGGTCAGGGACTCGAACCCACCTTAAACATCCATTTACGCCAAAAGAGCGATCACAATACCGAAAATCGCTGAAACAACACTAATAATCCAGTATCTCATCGTCACTTTATACGAAGGCCAGCCCAGAGCTTCAAAATGATGGTGAATGGGTGCAACATGAAAGATCTTTTTTCCTCTGATCCTTTTTGAAAGTACCTGAAGGACGTTTGTAAAGACAGTGACAGCAAGTGGAAGTGCAACAATAGGTAGAATAAGAAGACCTATCCCCCCTCCAAGTGAGTCGGTCATGAAGGCGACAATTCCAAGGGTAATGGTGAGTGCCATGCTACCTGTCTCTGTCATGTAGAACCTGGCTGGTGGAATGTTGAACCATAAGAATGCAAGTATTCCTCCTGTAATGGTTGCTGAAAATGCTGCAATGTCATATTGGTCTTGGAAGAATGCGATACCAGCATATGCAGCAAACGCAGATGCAAATACTCCACCAGAAAGTCCATCAATTCCATCAATCACACCTGACGCGTAAATGGCAAGGAGTACGAAAATAAATATCGGAATGATTAAAAATCCAACAAAAAGTGGTCCATAAAATGGAATGCCGATTGAAACGACATCAAGTTTGTAAAAGAACCATGCTCCAACAGATAGTCCAATTGCGGTAACAATAGCGAGGCGCTTTCGAAGTGATAGTCCTCCAGCGTGATGATCACGACTTCCTTTGATTTCCATCATGTCGTCAGCGTATCCAATGAGTGCTCCGATGATGAGTGCAACGAGTGGAATCCATGTCTGACTTCGGCTGAGGAAGTCTATCTTTGCTGCTAATCCTTCAGGGAGAACGTACCTTGATAACCAAAAGAGTGCGATGGTGATAATTGCACTTGCCCAAATAATTACTCCACCAAGACGAGGTGTTCCAACTTCTTTGTCTTTGTGGATTTCATTAAAGACTACTGCTGATGTTCCATCAGACGCTAGTTTTCCCGCCTTCTTTTTCCATAGTTTATTTGCATACAAATAGTGTGTCCAAAATGGAGTGATCGCAATACCAATACAAAATGAAATGATGAATGGCAGGAATACTTTGACGACGTCTGAAATCATAAAATGTTAGTTACAATACTATTCTTTCTAAGTGTGCACGGAGACGATTGAGTTTTTCAGTCGTCTCTTCCGATTCTTCTTCCCAGGCCTGTGTTGCCATTTCATCTTCCTCGGGGTTATCACTTGGAAGTGCAATCCCTCCATCTAGAGGTAAGTCTTTCGATTTATTATAAACACTGATTACAAAATCGATTTCTTTAAGTATCTTTTCTTTAAAATCAGGGCTATTTCTCTCAACAATAAGTGCAACGATTTCATCTTCAGAGATGTCGTCGAATATAAATTTATCAATCAAAATATCTTGTTCCGATCTTTCGTTTTCGCCCATGTGCTCAAATTTTTCCATAGTGAGATTATACGCCTATATACCTGATTCTACTGACTCACCCCTCGTGCGAAGTACCGCATCGACGAGCGCACGCATATCATCAAATCTGCCGCTATATGTAGAACCAAGCACTACTGCAACAACTATCCTTCCGATTCCAGCATCAAATGCAACTGCCAAGTTTCCTCCAGCAAGGTCACTGTAGCCTGTTTTTGAGGCGATTAGGCCAGGAATTGAGCCAATGGCAGCGTTTGTGTTTTTCACATCATGTGCAGCTGTGTCGCTTGCCACAGAGAATGTCTTGTATCGAGTTGCGTCTAAAATCGGATCCTTTGACCGAACTACGTGAGTGAATAATGTTGCGACATCTCGGGCACTTCCGTAGCCACCCGCACGACTGGTAGATTCATCGAGTCCTGATGGATTGAAAAAACTCATTGATGAGAGCTTGAGTCGCGAAACTAATTCATTCATATGCTGAATAAACGTCCCCCTATCTCCCGCTACTTGTGTAAGAGCCTCAGCACCATCGTTTGATGAAACAACGAGTGTTAAATCACTCAATTTATCCACATTCCATAATTCTCCTTGGAGTAATCCACTATCACCATCTTGTGCTAAGTCTTCGGCACGGATTGCAAGTTGTACCGGAATACCCGCTTCCTCTGCACGCTTGGCTTCTTCAGCTGCAACGAGTGCAGTAACTACTTTTGTAATCGACGCAAGTGGTCGTGATGTATCTGCGTTTTTTTCAAATATTACTTTGTCGTGCTCAACATCAAAGACAATTGCTGAAGCGGCACGTAGGGTGATACTGGAAAATGGATCTGTTGGTTTTGTGGGTGCCTCTGTAACAATTTCCTTTTTGGGAATTATAGGAGAATGTGGTTCCTGATTCTCGACAACAATATTTGGAAGAGGTGTTGGATCAACCGGGGTTTGTTCCGCAATGTCTTGTATTGGAGCTACGTATATAATTGTCTCTGGTCCTTGTATCTCAGGTTCTTGAGATACTGTTTGAATATTTTGAATATTCGCTTGTGAACCAAATGCTCCAGCGAGCCTATCCATACCACCAACTTTTTCAGATGCAAAGATAATTGCGGGAGCGATAATTAATCCCAAGACAAATGCACTATCAATAATAGTTTTAGGAAATTTTAATTTCTGATTCCTAATCTTATTCCTTATCCGAGACGGCATTGAGTTTTTCTTTAATAGCAGTAAATTCTGGAAGGTCTGCCGCTGATGATATACCTAAAAAGGCAAATGTCTCAGGGGTTGCAATGTATCGTGCACCTCGCTCCCCTTCTTTCTCAGTCTTCGCGATCAATCCTCTCATGAGTAGGCTACGGAGGGTAAATTGTGCATTTACTCCACGCACATGCTCAATACGCCTTCTTGATGCTCCGTTTTCATAGAGAATGATTGCAAGTGTCTCAAGTCCAGCTTTTCCGAGGTCGCGGTCTCGCTCACCTGACTCAAGGGAGCTTATAAAATCTGAGACATCACTTGAAAGACGAAGTTCTACATCTTGTTCACTCACTGTTGCTCGTATTGCAGATCCGATTGCAGAAAGACGGCTTTCCATGTCAGCAAGCGCAAGCGCAAGGTCTTCTTCGGTAACTTCAGAATTAATAAATGTTCCAACCTTTTTCTGTAGCTCTGCTTTGGGAACTGGTTCTGCAGCCCAAAAGAGCAATGCTTCAACAAGTTGGGAAATGTTTTTAATTTGTGATTCGTCTTTCATATTATGCATAGTTTGGTACTGATACTTTTTCTGACTCAAGTGTTATGTCAGCAAAATGGTCGTGCTGCTTGGCAATTATAACCCCTCGCTTCACAAGCTCAAGAAGTGCAAGAAAGCCAATAATTACATCAGTCTTTTCCTTTGTACCATACCCAGAGAATTCCCTAAAGCTTGTTGAAAGCGCAGCGGTGACCCGTTCTGCTAACCGGCTAATTGTTTCCTCGAGAGAGATCACCTTTTTGACATTTACCTGTGGCCGCTCTTCTACCTTAGGCACAAGGGAAATGGCCCTCCAGGCGGCTTCTAGAAGCCCAGGGAGGGTCAAGGAGCTGTGGGGAGAAAAGCGTGGTTCTGCACGAAACGCACGGGTGTTTAGTGGTGCATAGCAATATCCAGCACCTTTCAGATGACTTCCTAATACCTGTGCTGCCTCTTTAAATGTTTGAAGGAGCCTTAACCGTACCTCCAGGTCTTCAACGTCTGCTGCTTCTGATTCGGTAAGAGAAAGGTTTGGAAGGAGTGATCGTGATTTGATTAATAAAAGTGTTGAGGCAATGACCAGAAATTCAGATGTCTCTTCAATTGGATATGGAGAAACCATAGTGCCGTCTTCTTGTTTCCCACCACCAAGAGATTCTACGTATGCGATAAAGTCGTCAGTAACTGAGGCAAGTGATATGTCGTTGATGAACAGTTTACGTTTTTCAACGAGGTCAAGGAGTGCTTCAAGTGGACCTTCGTATACATCAGTTTTAATGCTATATGCTGCCATTTGTGTTGCAATTATAGCCTAATGGTACAGAAAAACCCCCTCCATGTATGTCTGGAGGGGTTTCAATCGTAATAATCGTCAATTGCTAGCTATATCTGAATTCTAGTTGTTCAAGACGCTCTTCTATGTTATCCAATCGCTTTTCAATGCTATCAAGTCTTATCTCTATCACCTCAAACCTTTTATCCATAAGAGCAAATCTTTTATCAATTGCATCAAATCTTAAATCAATAGCAGCAAATTTTAAATCTATCTCTTTAAATTTTTGGTTAAAAAGATTTGTCATATGCTCAAATCCTCTCCCGACAGCTAGAGCTAGTTCTTCAATTTGCTCCTCGGTGCTTTTTCTTGGCATTGTACGATCGTTACACTACTAATCCAGATATTCTGCCAAATCAGAAATGAAGATTTGATAAAGTTTTTATAAAGTCACACCAATAGCCTTTCTGACCAACTTCATTTTCTCTTCCGCAATAGCTTTTGCGCGCTCTCCACCTTCAGTAAGGATAGAAATGACAGATTGTTCGTCTTGTGCAAGTGCATCTCGTCTTGCACGTAAGGGTGCAATAAAGGCATCCAGGTCTTCAATCAATGCTTCCTTTAGGTCCTTATACTTCCCTGCTTTCTCTTCATATAGTGCATCAAGTGATGGTTTGTCTTTGATAAGTGCGTGAATTGCGTATACGTTTTGTGGAACTCCACCTGAAGAGTCAGTAACAATACTCATGACTGCTTTAGTAATCTCTTCGCGTATTGCAAAAAGTGGAATTGTGTTTCCATAACTCTTGCTCATCTTCTGTCCGTCAGTTCCGGGAACAACAGCCACTGATTCCATTATTAACGGCTCAGGCACTGTGAACACATCTTCTTTAAACACTCGATTGAATTTCTCAGCAGTGTCGCGTGCAATTTCAATGTGTTGCTTCTGGTCTTGTCCAACTGGTACAACATCTGCATCGTATAGAAGAATATCTGCAGCCATGAGCATTGGATAATTAAATGTACCAACATTAATTTCCTTGTTTTTTGCTTCAGCATCTTTAAATGCGTGCGCGCGCATCAAATATGGCATGGTTGTAAGAGTGTCAAAAATCCATGCGAGCTCAGTATGTGCTGAAACATCTGACTGTTTAAAGATAACTGACTTTTTTGGATCAAGTCCAATTGCCAAGTAATCAAGCGCAACATCAAGAATGCTTTCTCGCATCTCATTTTTGCTCTGTGTTGTGTTTAGTGCATGATAATCAGCGATCATGTAGATCGAGTTAAACTCATGCTGCATATCAGCAAACTGTTTCATTGCTCCAAAGTAATTTCCAATATGTGGTCTACCAGTCGGCTTTACGCCTGAGAGGAGGGTTTTTCGGGTGTCTTTCATGGTCTGATTATAATACAACAAAAAAACCGACCATCCATGGTCGGCTCTAGGTTCTGTACCAGTCGTGCGTTTGAGGATTCAACGCTTCGATCGGCGGGTAAAGAGTACACACATAATCCCGAAAAGTGCTGAACTGGGTTCAGGAGAGACGCCGGTTGTTCGAAACGTCATGGATCCAGTAAAGTCATCCATAATGATTCGACCGCCGTTTGAAAATTGCAGGTCAAAGAAATCGAGTGTCCACTCGGGAGGAGTTGGGTCAGTCACGAGCACGTTGGAATTGAATGAGAACCCAACTAATGCGCTCCCGGCTTCGACGTTGAGGAAGTCGTTTACGCCGCCTGGTGTCAGCTTGCTGAAACCAACGATGCCGAAGTGCTCATTGTAGAATGCTTGAGTTGGGTTCGAGATCTCGTACGGGGTGCCATTGTTGAGTCGAAGCGTCGCTTCAAGTGCTGGCATGATTTGCACATTCATTGCCGGCCAGGGTCCAATCGGTGGCAATATTTCCAGTTCGACACTGGAGGTATCGCCAATAAGTGTCACTTCAAATGCTTTTTGAGTAAATGAAGTGAAAGGAACTGGACCTGATGTTTTGAGCTGTCCAGAACCGGTACCGGTGATGGTTGCCGTAATGGGCGCCGCGTGCGCAGACTGGGTCGAGAGGAACGAGAATATAGTGGCTGCAACGCAGGTCACAACGGATACGATCTGTCGAAACATGGGAGCTCCTTTTCAAGACAAGGAATGTTGCAGCCACACATTGTGGCAGCTTCTGACAAGAAATTATACAACACTTGTATTAAAAAAGCAAGTTTTCTCCAAGGGAAAACTGAGTATAAGAAAAAGCCCTAGAAACAGGTGTTTCAGGGGCTTTGCTTCGAATCTTACTTCGCAGATGTTGTTTGTGTCCCTAGACAGTCTCTGTATTGAATTTCTTCAAACAGTTGTCTAGCGATTACATCAAGGAAATATTTCATCGGGATAAGTGGATGAGCAGCTGGTCCAATTCCGTATAATCTGACGTCTGGGCACAGATTGTGTAGAAGTCGCTTACACAGAAGTAGTTGATACCCAAGTGTTGGTTGGCTAGAGAAAATTAAGAAATTTCCTTTAACTACCGCACTTTTTCGCTGCCATGTAAGGATGGTGTCGCCTGTGTTTGCGTACGCGCGATCATCGCCAACATCAGCTCCTTCGGAAACTATCGGTGTGAACATACATGTCTTGTGAGACATTAATTTTCTACTCACAAATTCCATGAATGTGTCTTCGTGAAACTCGTTGATGGTTTGAAGAGACTTATCGAAGAAGGTTTCGGATGTTTCAATTACTGTTTCTTTTGAAATCGGCCTCCTACTTGTGAGAAGGTGTATTTCAGGAACGGATGGAATTTTCGAATATTGGTGATCCAGGAACTCGATCCGAGACCTTGCGGTAGGTAGATGAGTGGTTCCTAGAACTAAAATGCGACGATCGAAGATGATTTCCTCACCGTTTTTCCGCCTTAATGGAACTACGCTGTCTGAGTAAAAACCAAGATCTGCGAGTAAATCGTACTCTTCCATTTTCGGTGGTAGTCCGTCACGTGCAGACCCATTGCGTACAATCCATTTTTCCTGAAGGGTTCGAGAAAGTGAAACTGGTGCAATGTTGTTTTGCACTTGGATGCCACAATACCGAACAAGTGTTAGAAGATGTTGTTCAACAGTACCTGCTTTTGTTAAGAACCTAACCATAGAGACTCCCTTCAAATAAGTAATTTGGAAAAAATAACCGGTGCTCCGCAAAGAGAACCGGTTATGCTGGATCAGGTGCATCCATGGCATCCTCGTTTTCCAATCAAGCCATACTTCACAAAGACTTCATGTTTCACGATACTAATCGCTTGATCATTAAGTCCTTTTTCCTTCGCCGCACTTTCTAGATGCATGAGATTGTAGTGTTGAGTAGTGTAATCTTCCGATGTACCACCTCGCTCAACTAACTCTATACCACGCTCTACATGCTTGGTGAATTCTAGAGCAAACCAGTCATACGGGCTGGTTTGCTTGTTTGGCGTGTCGGACATTGGATACCTCCTTTCTGTTAAATAACGCCTGTCAATATAATGGCATTAAAAACGCACTTTGTCCAGGTTATGAACGTAGTGCTATTGCAATTTGCTCTTCAATAAATGCTTGAAGTGGAATGCCTGCAGCGTCGAGTTGTTGAGGAATAAAAGATTGGTTTGTTAGTCCAGGTAATGTGTTTAATTCGATGAATACAAAACCCTTTGTGTCCAAAATTAAATCTGTTCGTGAGTACCCTCTGCAGCCAAGTGCGATATGAATATCCTTTGAGATATTTTGCGCGGTTATTGTATCAGTATTAGAAATTTGTGCTGGAGTAATTTCTACCGCACCGTGCCCTAGGTATTTACCTGCGTAATCAAATGTTTTCTCAAGATCTACACGTACTTCTGTGGGAGGAAGTATTTCAATTTGCCCAGTACTTCTTTCGATTACCCCAACTGTAATTTCAGTACCAAAAATTCTTTCCTCAATAAGAAATTCTTCGTTGTGGCGAAGGGCAAGAGACTTCATAGCTACTTCTAGTTGTTCTAAATTTGAAACAAAAAATAGTCCGTCACTTGATCCGCTTGCAACGGGCTTAAGGACGAGTGACTGGTGTGCCAGTAACATCTGTGTGATTACCTGAGCACATTGCGTAAGGTTGCTCGTGTTACGTGTAGCAGAGTGTGGAACTCTAATGCCCATCTTTTTAACAATCGAGTTTGTAATTGTTTTCTCGAAAGCATTCTTGCTCGCTACTGAATTTGATCCAGTAAAAGAATACCCGCGTTCTTCAAGTAACTTTTGAACATCACCGTCTTCTCCGACTTTTCCATGGAGGGCGAGGAAAAAAGTTGGTTTCTGTTTTTGTAGTGATGGGTCATCTAATGCTGACTCAAGTGAAGTGAATAACAATTTTCCTTTCGGGTGAAATTCTGAAACAAAGGGGTTTTTGTGACCTTCAAGTTCTTCCTGTGGTGTGCTATAGATTTCTCCTGAAGTTGCCCAGAACCAAATTTCTCCGCCAATAAATCTTGATACATTTTGTGCGGATGCAATTGAAACTAGTCGCTCAGCGTTTGAGCCACCAAAGAGAGTGATTATATTCTGATGTGTTGCTGGCTCACTCATTGAAGTACACTATATCAATTCATTTTCGTACAACCTTTTCAAGTATAAAGCCCTTTCCATGACCCTGTCTCCAATTTGTAACCAATCAAAATACTGTTTGTATTCAGACGGATCAATGGCTTTTATTTCCATGATTTCTCCATCAGGATTTGAGACAAATTCTCCGTGTGGCTCAACAATACAAAGGCACCGTACTTGGCGTATAATTTTGCCGTCTTTTTCTTCTACATCTTGATACCCAATTACCTCTTGATGAAGTACGTTCATATTTGTCTCTTCCTTTACTTCACGAATTGTGGCTTCTTCTACAGTTTCTTCAGGTTCAATCCCGCCTCCGGGTGGCATCCATCCGCTTTTTGGGTGGTTAACAAGGATGAGGTTGCTTTTATGGAAACAATACGCATGAATATTTTTCAGATGCTTTCCTTCTAAGTCTTGATACGGATCAGATTCAAAATAGGATACGTGAAGTGTGTCTCCAAACCGATTTGTGAATGTTGATTTAATGTTCATGGCTATAGTGTCACCATAGTATCAAGTCCCACTTTTTCAACAAAATACCTATCGTGACTCGCGATTATTAATGCTCCTGAATATGTCGAAAGTGCTTTTTCAATTTCAGTCGCAACTTCAAGGTCTAAGTGGTTTGTTGGCTCATCCAGGATGATACATGTTGGTTTTTGAGCAACAAGTTCAGCAATGACTAGTCGAGAGTATTCGCCAGGACTAAGCTCTCGAAGGTGCTTTAATACATCTTCAGCAGTGATTCTAAACCTATTGAGGATTTTTCGTGCATCAGTTTGAGAAATGTCTACACCATTTGCCGTTGAGGTGTCTAGAAATTCTTCTATGACTGTCTTGTCTCCACGCGGTATCCAACGTTCTTGTGGGACGTATCCAATATGAACTGTCTCTCCGCGTTCGATTGCTCCATTGGTTGGTTGGATTTCTCCAAGCAACATTTTGATAAACGTAGTCTTTCCAGCCCCATTTGGACCGGTGATGTGAATCCTGTCTCCGTGCTGGATGTGCATATCAATAGGGCCTATTCGCTTATCACCAATTTCCTTCTCAACTTTGATGAGATCAAATACCTTTGTGCTGCCCCGCTTTGAATCAAACGATATTTTGAGTGGTAGTAACTCCTTTGGTCTACGAACTGATTCAACATCTTGCTTGTATGTTTCTAACCTGTCTTTCATGACACGAGCTCGCCTTCCCGCCTTGGCTTCTTTGTCACGTAAATATGCAGCGTGAGACTTTTCCTTTTCGTGGATTGGGAGGTTCCTTATGTTAAAACGCTTTTGTTCGATCTCTTTAATCCACGAAACTCTTTGTGTAAGCGAGGTGTTAAGCCTGTCTACTTCCTCTATTTTATCTGTATATTCTTTCCATCGACGTTCGAGAAATGCTTCTTTTTGCTCAGCATACGAGCTGTAGTTTCCGTCATATATCATGATGGATTTTGTTTCTACATCGATATCAAGAATTTTTGTAACAACCGTATCCAGGAATCGACGGTCGTGAGAGATGATGATAAATGCTTTGTTACTTTTGGATACAAACAATTCAATCATCTCGAGTCCTTCTGCATCGAGGTTGTTGGTCGGCTCGTCGAGGAGAAATAAGTCGGCATTAGAGGCAATAATCGGTGCAAGAATTTGTCGCGCCATTTCACCTCCACTTTGGTTAGTATAACTAGGATCATTTTCATGAGTCTGAGGAAGGTATTCAATCTTTATACTTTTAGCCTTTTCAATTACACCAGCGTCTTTTTCAACTTGCTCTGCAAGTATTTTGAATAGTGTGCTCTTCCCTGATCCGTTTGGTCCCACAAGGCCAATTTTCTCTCCAGGTAGCACAGAAAAACTAGCATCCTTGAGGATTTCTAGTTGGTCAAATTTTTTACTGATTCCCTTGATTGATATGAGGGATTGTTTGGGGTTCTTAATGGACATACACGAAATACCAACGCGTCTTGCGTGGTGGTTTAGCTATTAAACTAGTTTCGTGTCTTCATTGGAGTATGGATTGGAATTAGTAAAGCTTTTACAAAAGACGTTGTCAAGTTATTGGATCAAATTTTTTAGATTTTCAGATGGATCAATCGTATGTGCTAAATCTTTTTCTAAAGCTGAAAATTCAATTGATTTCTTAGCATAAAGTTGAGCATTACTAACATCGCCAATTATTTCATATGTAAATGCAATGTTTGAAAGAATTAGTGATTTAAATCTAGATACTTTAATTAGGTTAAAATATTCGTTTAGTGCCACATGATACTCTCCTTTCTCAAATAAAACGTTTGCATGAAAAAGCAATGACCGTGAATGCTCATCTTCTGAGGAAATAAGAGTATCCATACGTGATGAGTAATGGGCTGCTTTGTTGAAATTCTTATTTCTAAGAGAAATGATACCTAATCGATGATAAATAGAGAATTTTCTAGAAGGTGCAACTAGTAACAATATTTGGAAATATTTAGACAGTAAAATGAACAGCAATTTTCTAAACTGTGGTTGTTTTATGTTGTCGATTGTCGCATACAAACTGAACCCTAATTGTAAAAAATATTTTGGCATCTTTATCAGCATTATTCTTGCCGAAATCTTTCAAAGGCAATTATACTTTGCCTTCTTCCTCTTCTCCATCAGCCAAACTATTCTCTCTAAGCTCTGCCTTTACTGGAAGTTCAATGATAAATCGTGAACCTTTTCCTTCTCCATCTGATTCAGCCCAGATTTTTCCACTATGAGCCTCTACCATCTTTCGTGCGAGGTATAGTCCAAGACCAGTTCCATGTACGTTTACCTCATGAGCGCTGTCTGCACGACTGAAACGCTTAAATAGTTTAGGTATTGTCTGTTCGTTTAGTCCGATACCAGTGTCTTGGATCGTGATCCTGAATCCCTTAGTGCCAGGTTCAAGTTTTGCAGCATTAGCAAGAGAAAGCGTGATTGATCCCTTTGGAGTGTATTTAATCGCGTTATCGATTAGGTTACTAATAACCTGCTTAATCTTTCCAATGTCGGCTGAAATAACAGTTTTTGCGAGGCTTGAGTCTGGGTGCCAGAGTAGCTCAAGACCCTTACCACGAAGGTTTGGTTGCTGTTCCTTAACGATCTCTGAGAGTGTTTGCTTCAGATCAACATCAGAGAAGTTAAACTTCATCCGGTTAAGGTCGATTCGTGAGATATCGAGATAGTCACCAACGACACCTACAAGGTTGTGCGCAGAAGAGTACATGGTTGAAACTGCGTCCTTAATATCATCAGAAGTCTCTCCGTAGTCTCCTTCAAGGATGAGTGAAGCGTATCCTTTGATTGCAGATAGTGGAGCACGGATTTGGTGAGTTGCAAGCGAGATGAATTCGGTCTTCTCTTGGTTGAGACGCTCGAGTCTTTCGTTTGCTGCCTTAAGACTTATTGCTAACATCTCAATTTTCTCTTTTTCTAAATCTTCCTTCTTAACACTACGAATCAATACGATGCCGATTATTCCTGTAACAATTAATGTAATAGAAACTAATACTTGGTTTAATGTGTTCTCAACAAATAGAAATTCCGATCCAATAAGAATTATCAGCGCCACAATCAAGGCTTGTGCACCAAGAAGTTTTACGTTAAATGCTTTAAATCTAACAATTATAAATGCAATAAATGCCATAAACAGCACCATTCCAAATAAACCATAGAATTCTAAACTGTAGTCAGACACAAGTCCTTTCTCGTTCAGGTAACTAGCAAGAAAGCTTGATACAAAGAAAGATGACAGGAATAACTCTATACCGATACCAAATAGCAAAATTTGCTTTTTAAAAAGCGTATCGCACCTTCTAATTGCCTTAAAAAGTAGTCCAAAAATCCAAACCATCGAAATGATGCCAAGTGTAGTGTAGTACGTTAAAAAGTAAACATTTTCATGTCCTGACGCTCCGCAAAGATCATAATAAAAACCACTCAGGTTAAATTTTGTTGAAGTAAATATTAAAATTGGTAAAAGGAGCAATCCAAATGTAATTTTGTATCTTAACGGAATATCATTCTTGTGTATGAACACATAAGTAAGATATATAGAAAATACAGAAATTAATCCATACATTAATCCAAACAGTGACCATACAAATAATACATTCTCAACAACATTGTTTGTCCATGCAATTAAATTAAGTAATGTCCATCCAGAAAGTAAGACCGAGATAGTAAGTAGTAATTTACTTGCAAGTGTACGATTGCTTAAAAATACAAACAACCCAAGAAGTAATGTGATTGCTATTGCTGGAAAATGTGAATAGTACAGTAATACTGGTGCTTCTGAGCTAAAAAAAAGATATGTTGGATCTGGAAGAAAGTTGCAAGTTGTCATAATGTGGTTTTTTCGAACCTTCTATTACTGTTAAATAGCAGCAAAAGACTATCTTTTAAAGGTACATCAATAAATAATCTTGCAAATAAATTTCCTGAATATGTAGTGACAACGATGCCCATATTTCTTATTATATATTGCCCAGGCTGAAAAGTACCTCTCCCTTGTGTTGGTAGTACACGAAGACGCTTAAAGTAAACTTTATTAGCATTTATGCTGCTATAACAATAACAAAAAGGCTCCAGAAAAGGGTATAAAATTGTTTTATCTGCAATTTCTTTTGATGTTTCATGTTCCCAATCAATTTGCATATATTGGGAATATTTTTCAGTCCACGATTCAATTCCTTGTTGTTGTCTAAGAATAATTTTCTTATTTGTATAGTTAAGGATATCCTGAAAGAGGGTTTTTTTAATAATTTGACTAATCTTCAACTCAATTGACAGCGAAGTGTCGGTAGGATCGATATTAAATTCATACTGAGAAATAATGTCTCCACCGTCAATTAACGTGCCAATTTTTTGATACGTTACGGCTGATTTGGAATCGCCATTTTTTAAAGACCAAAGTGTAGGTAATGCACCTTTATACATTGGTAATTTTGATGGGTGTATGTTTAATGTGCCAAATGTTGGTGCTGTAACAATTTTTTGAGGTAATATTGACCAACTATTAACTACTATTAGTTCAATGCGATTCTCAGTAATGTAATCTAGGGTACTCTCTTCGTTAGATACATCTATAATGTGAACAGAATTTAGTACACAAAAAGATAGGTAATTAGAATATTTTTTATATGGATATGTTGAAAGAAAACTAATTGCTTTCCATAGCCAAAAAAGAAATAGAGTGAATCGTTTGTTAATCTTGTTTGTTTGAGCCCTGTACGTTGCGGTAAATAATAAATTTGCCGGGTTTAGGGTACGATAAGAGAAATATTCTAAGCTTGAAACACCTATTACTTGAATTGGCCTTTTATTAATTACTATTGGAGTTTCTGGATCTAATCCAATATATAAAATCTTAGTTACATATTCCTTATCTATCATAAAGAAGTTTCAGGTGTATCTGTGTTTTCTTCATTTAAATAACACTCGCCATATTTTCCTGCATCGGGATCTGTGCAAAAAATATATCTGCAACTTTTAATTGATTCGTCGCAGCTAATTTCACAGCTACTTATATCGTTTCCGCATTGATTGTTTATGAGTGTGGCAGGGGCCTCAAGTATCTTATAATAAATAGTATCCCCTTCCTCTGATTCATATCCAAAACAGTTTTCTGTCTCTGGAGAACACTCTCTTTCTATCGTAAATAGAAAATCTTTTGTTATGTACACTCTACTATATGCAGCAGAAATAGTTAAAACTGAAGCAACAAATAGTAGGATTATAAAAATTTTATCTTTAATTTCCACAAATTAAATTGTACCACCATACTGTAGAAGTATAGGTGCTTTAAGGTTAATAAAGTTTTGATATATCAAACTCAATTCCCCCCTTAACTTTCTCATGCCCAACTTTTTCAATCTTATTTAAGTATCCCCATTTTTGTAACTTGATCTTATCTTCAACGATAAATTTATAACCGATATCGTTTCGGTAAAACATTTGTGGAATGTTTACCCCTTTAATGATTTTGTATACATTTGATCTTGCTTGTTCTACGGAGTCGCCCATGTTTGTAGCATACATAATGTAACCCCTAGAATCGGCAATGTACAATTGCTTGTGATCTTTAATGCCAACTTCTTCAAAATGGATATGTGTGGCCTCTTTCGTACCTTGTTTATAGTTGCAAAAAATACTTGCTCCAGTTAGTGAGTATCTTCCCAATTTATGTGCGTATGGAAACGGAGGAACTGCGATCATAACAGCAATACCATATCCAACTTTCCACTTTAAATCATATTCTTCCCCGGAAGCTATTGCGTGAAGAAATTCTCCCCATGGAGATGAGTGAATCTCGGATTGTAGATGAACTATAGGAGTTCCGAGACGCATAGTTGCTTCAAGTGGAAATGCGCCGTCTGAATTTACAATACAATTAATTGCAACATCCCCACGGTAATCAGTGCTTTTTAGGAATGGTTTGAGCTTAGCAAGTGTTTCTTGAAAGAGTTTATTTGAATCGCTATCATCATACCAAGCTAATGTACCCATTTCACTAGTAATTGGACCAACATCACCTGGAAACAATCGTGTATGCTCAATATTCATTTCTATTGGCCCAACCCAGTCATTTCCATTAAAAAATCTTCCTACTCCAATCTCAATTCCTTCTAAGAGTTTTTGTAAAGTTATAGTTTTTTCACTCAATGTGTGATTTTTCCTATGATTTTCAAGTACATCAATTACATCGCTACCATCATCAAGAATTCCGGTGTAGGTCAAATGCTTATTAAGGTGTTCGTTGTGTTTTAGAACCCACTTCCCTGGATTTTGTTTAATGAACTCAATTGCTTCGCTTACATCAAAAAAATCTTTCAGCGGCACTGTTTTTATTCCGTATTGAGCGAAAATTTCCTGACCGTACTCACGATCAATCTCGATTTTTTCTCCGATTTCTGATCCGCCAAAAACAACGTAGCCTTCTTGGCGCAATTTGTCTTGAACTTTTCCGTATCCAGTATCATCAAATACTATTAAGCCTTCTTTTCCTACCCAAGAAAGTTCACTTCTCCAGTTTTGAGTTTTATTAACAAAGCCGTCAAGACAGTGTTTACCGTCTTTTGTGTCAATAAATAACTTTACATCATGACCCTCTTCCTTGAGTTTTCTCGAGAGGTCACCGGCAATCATATCTTTCGAAATGAATAGAATTCTCATGAAATTAGTTTGGTTAGTGTATTATACCACATAATATTAAAAAATCAAGTTACAGCGATAATATAATTGCACCAATGACAATGCATGTAATGCAGGAAACTTTATGTATCAAGTGCTTTCTGGAAATTTTTTCCTTAGAAATGAATGGAAAAAAGATTGTTAATAAAACACTAATAATGAAAACAAAAAGCGGCTGAACACTGCTTACTGAAGTAACTAATGCAACGGGTGCAATTAGCATCGCTACTCTAATAAGAAAGTTACCAAAGGCTGTTAATCCCTCACTAGCCAGGTTTAATGCAGTAGTTCTTCCCGGGCTTTTCTTAACTAAACTGATGAAACTCAATCGATATTTTTTGAAAAATAAAAGAATTAGACCAAACATAAACAATCCGACATTCTCCCAAAAAAATGCTTGAGTAACATTGTAAGTTACCGCACCGAACTTAAACATACTGTCTGATAGTCCGACTAGTGCAGCAGCTGAAAGCATTAAAAATAAAATATTCCTTTTTATTTTTATTCCTGATTCTGAGTCAAGTTCAAGCGTAAGGATAATACTTGAAAAAACAATAAACACTCCCCCAATGACTTGTAACAGAGTCAAGGTTTCACCTAAAAGTAGATAACTAAATATAAAACTAAAAAAAGGTATGGTTTGATAGATTGGAACAACAATACTTGCCTCATCCTTATCCAAAGCCTGAAGGTACAGAAGAATGGAAAATGAATTAAGTAAACCAACAAGAATTAAAATGGTAATGGCCTGTAGTGAGAGGGAAAAAACATCATGAGAGAGAAAGTATGTAATCGGCAAGACCACAACACTGAATAGGGTTGAAAAAATCATCAGACCCCCACTTATTCCAACCTTTGCATGTGAGAATCTGTCCGACAAAAAATACTTGTCGATATGATTTACGATCGCCCATAGGAGCGGAGCTCCTGCTGCAAGTATTATCCAGTGAACCGATTCCATTTATTTCTTAAGTCTTTTCTTGTGTGGGTATAAAAAAACACCCTAGACAAGGTCTAGAGTTTTGAGACGGGAAGAAAAGTCAAGGCGCCGTTGGGAGCGCTTTTTCTGTAAACTGCCGCAGCTATGCCGCTACGCCTTCGATCCTTCCCCATGGTTTTACAGTATAAGACATGTTGGCAAATGAGGCAATACTGTTCCGTATGAATTATGCGGTAACTTTTCTGCTTAAGAAAGAATTTTATTTAGTGAAATTACGATTGATATTGAGTGCTATGTTTTTGAGGTTTACCCTGATTAATCAGTACTCTGTCTTCTAAGTGATTATGTTCAGTTTCTTCAAAATGACAATTTTCTAAACATTGTTGCTGAAGTGTGAGGTCAAGATCCTGATGCTGAATCAATAGCCAGAAATCCTTCATTATTTCTTTATCGTATGTATTCGAAGTTGGAAAACCATTTTCATGTATTAGTTTCCAAATTCGAGTGTTATGTACGGCATCTGCAAGGTATACCATGTAGTTATACATGTTTGGTTGAGGGTCACCATTATCCGCTGCCTCTTTTGCTTTGAAACGAAGTTCCTGGTCCACTTTTTTCATGGTGTGGATTAGTTTAGCGTTATTTTCCATAAAAAATTATCATACTAACCACTAAATTAGTTTACAGCCTCAACAATATTTTGCATTAAACACGCAATGGTAATTGGACCAACACCACCAGGAACTGGTGTGATTGCTTTTACAACATCCTTTACGCTCTCAAAATCAACATCCCCCACCACTTTCTTTCCTGTTGGAATACTTGGATCAGGAATAACAGTAATCCCAATATCAATTACTATTTGATCAGCAGACACATGCTTTGCTGTGATAAGTCCTGGAACACCAGTTGCTGTGATGAGAATATTTGCTTGCGTTGTCTCTTGTGCAAGATCGTTTGTGTGTTCGTTACATACGGTCACTGTGGCATCAAGTCCAAGCATTGCAAGCGCTGCGGGTTTTCCAACCAGTGATGATTGTCCAACAATGACCACCTTTTTTCCTTTTACATCAATACGTTCTTTTTCAAGTAGCACGAGAATGGCTTTAGTTGCACCTGGCAAAAATCCTTTTTCACCATCAAACATATGTTTGATACTTGTTGAGGTTAATCCATCGACGTCTTTTTTGGGGTCGATTGCTTCTAAGATGTCGTTTTTGGATAAATTTTCTGGAATCGGTAATTGCACAATGATGCCGTGTACATACTTATCACTATTTACCTTCTTAATACCTTCAATTACCGCTTCAGTAGAAGTATCTTCTGGGTATTGTAGTAACTCAGCAATAATGCCAATTCGCTCAGCAAAACGAATTTTATGCGAAATGTAGGTATTGGACTCCTCTTTGTTTCCAATTTGGACAATTACAAGCTTTGGCTTGAGACCATGCTCGGTTATTTTTTGAGTCAGTTCAATTGCGATCTCGTCGCTAATTACCCGACCATTAAGGAGGTGTGACATCTAACAACTCTACCACTCGTATCTATAACTTCCAGTTATCTGGCCAGTTACCTGTCCAAATCATAAAGGTAAGAATACATAAGGTAACCCCTGCAAGGAGGCCTACTGCAAGTGAGATGATGGATACAATGACTATCATATATTAACGATCGTTAGGTGGTCGCTGAAACGGATGTTCCTCTTCTTGTGGATTATCTTGATACTCAGTTCTTTCATCAGCGGTACGGCCTGTTTCTTGGTGTGCCCGTGTTAGATTCTCAACTTCATTGATTAATGTAGTTGTAATGGAGTTCTCATCTGCACATGTAGCACAGACAAGGTCTGTGCTCTGCTCTTTTTTGAGCATGTGAAGTACATACATTCGGCGGTGCATAGTTGAAGAACCCCGCTTCAATAAGTTTTAACGACGCCTGTGACAGCCGCAATCTCTGCGGCTTGAGCTAATGTCCTTTTAACATTAGCGGCGGGTCAAAACCCAAAGTAGTGAGATGTGTTTGATTGTACTATGCTCGTTTATAGAAGCTCAATAGCAAAAACAGCTAGGCGATAAAGATTTAATGAAGTCAAAAATGTAAAACTCAGTAAATCTCATATATTTCTTTCTGTTAACAAAACAATAAATATGACCTACTGTATTTCTAGTGTTTGATTGTCTCTTTCTCCTCTTGTTGGCATAGCACAAGGATGTGCACAATGTCCGAGCTAACCTCTGGTCCAGGTTCCGCGCATCCCGTCGACCCAAAAGAAGTCATGAGCTGAAGGTCCTTGAAGAAACAATGCCTGGCGGCGATGGAAGCGATGTTTCCGAAGAAAAGGTCGACGTCGACCAGGCGAAGACTGACGAAGAGTCGCCCGCCGGCGAATCCGAACAGAATGGCGCCTGATCGATCGAACGGTGGAGAGAATGCATACAACTGAAGACAAGCTATCGTGTAGAAACCTTATGGGAATCTGCACGATGGCTTTTTGTTTTGGGTAAAAGTGTATAACTCTTTTGACACGAGGTAATTACAGGAGCATTGTATGTGAAGCAGTCCCACTAAAAGGAAGGTGAACCATGACGGAAGGGTTTTATTCTGTAGTGAAGAACAAGGACGCGGCTATTCTCGAAGCACTTCTCGATCTTACAGGAGAGACACCGATTCAATTTCTTGGACATTGTCTCGTGTGTAACGAGACTTGTGATGTGATTGAATCACCACATACCAAAACTGAGTCGATACTCATCATCCGTGCTGATCATTCGGCACCAACTGTTTCCGCTGCGTAACTCCTCCTCGCAGCACCCGAAGCCGCTTTTCCCTCCGAAGCGGCTTCTTTTTGTATAAAATATAAAAGAGCCTAAAGGCTCTTTTATAAACCATACTTATACAGTTTCTATTTTGACAATAATCCGTCGATACGGTTGATATCTCGTGGGAAGAGTGTTGCCTCTTTCACGTTATCAAGTCCCAAGAACTTTGCTGTAAGTCGTTCAAGTCCCATTCCAAATCCGCCGTGTGGTGGCATTCCATATTTGAAGGCTTGGAGGTAGTACGCAAACTTTTCAGGATCTAGCTTCTTCTTTTCAAGTCCCGCTACAAGTATGTCGTAGTCATGAATTCGCTGTGCACCGGTAGTAATTTCAATACCTCGGAAGAGTAGGTCAAATCCTTTTGTATACCCTGGATCCGATTCATCTTCGTAGGTATAGAACGGACGTTTTGACACTGGGAAGTGAGTTACAAAGATAAAGTCTGAGCCAAAGTTCTTTTGTGCATACTCACAAAGCCATCGCTCGTGTTGTGGCTCGAGGTCTGGTTCGTTTGAGCAATCTGCTCCGTATTCCTTTTTAATAATCTCCTGTGCTTTACGAAGCTTAAACGCTGGGATCGATTCTGGAATTGTTGGAATAGTTGCTCCCATTAGTTCGAACTCCTTTGCGCAGGTCTCAGTCAATCCTTTAACAATATAAATGAGGAGTTTATTCTCCATTTTCATAATGTCAGTGTGGTCTTTGATGAATCCCATCTCTATGTCGAGGCTTGTGTACTCGTTAATGTGTCGAGATGTACTATGTTTCTCTGCGCGATACACGTTTCCAGCTGAGAATACTCGTTCAAAGACTCCAACCATAATCTGCTTATAGAGCTGAGGACTTTGTGCAAGGTGTGCAGTGTGACCAAAGTATTCAATGTTGAATGAATTTGCTCCACCTTCAGCATCTTCTCCAATTAGTTTTGGTGCCTGAAATTCAGTGAATCCTTCGCTTACAAGAAAATCTCTATACAGTCGTACGATTTCTGCTTGTACCTTAAATACTGCTCGCTGCTTTTCACGACGAAGTGTAAGAGGAAGAAAGTCTAGATATGTATCAAGGTTTATTTCAGCATCTTTCTCGAACGGTAGCTCTTTTGCACGACCAAGAATGGTGATACCGAGTATTTCTACTTCAATGTCACCATTCTGTTTTCCAGCCTGGATATTTTTATCTGGGCGCTTGTTGATCTTTCCTTTGATCTCAACTACCCATTCGTGTCGAAGTTCTTTTCCAACTTCCAATGCTTCTTTTGCACTTGGAAGGATTACTCCCTGTACTGATCCAGTCATATCTCGTATATCAAGGAAGATTAACTTTCCTTGATCACGCCTCACATCGATGTATCCTGCAATTGTTACCTCATTGCCGACTGCACCGCTCAAGTCTTTAATGTATGTTCGTTCCATATGTGTTTGTCGGAGAAACAAAAAAGCCCCTCCGAATTCATTAGTCTAATAAATTCGCAGGGGCGATTTCGTCGCGGTGCCACCCTGTTTTATATCTCTTGCCTGCAAACGGTGCAGTACCGGAGGGGTCTACTAGCTTTCGCGTTCTTCCCTCACCTCTCCGGTGTCAGCCGGGTCATTGGTGTTACTAGTATATGTACTTGGATATATAAATGCAATAGATCGACAAATTTATTTCGTGTGCTTAGATATAGTAAGTTTAATAAGGGAGCGTAAATGATTCTCCGTGTGGTACTTTTTGCCGGAACGTTAATTGTTCTTCCAACAGTTCTCGGTGTGTTAATCGGGTTATTGGTTTTAACCTTTGAACATGCTCAACAGAAAATACTATGACTTAGTCACAGTATTTTGTTATCTAGCACCAAAGTATGACGTGAGTAGAGATGCAACAAGCCAATATAGAACTGCGTAATCGCCACCTGTAATTGAAGAGAGTGAATTAGGTATTGAAAGTACTTGTGTGACACCTAGGACATTTCGAAGAAGGATTATAGCAAGTCCTCCGATAACAATACCTGTAACAACTGCAAGGATGATACGGCTGATGAAGCTACGAGTTCTCCTTGATGTCATATATTCACGAAGAAGATATGCAATGACAAAGCTGAATAGCAAAAACAAACCAATTACTGCGTATTCTTGAGTCTCTACGCTTCCAAAATTATCCACGAGCGATCCAATTAGAGGTGATCCTGAGAATGCGAGGGTGGTTATAGAGAAACCAGCAAAGAGCGCAACACCGAATCCGTTAGAGAGAAAGTATGTTGCGAGAGCGGTGATACCGACTATACAAATAGCGATGAGTGAGATCATACGTAAATACTAGCATTAAATAGTTGAAGACAATTGAATCAAATTTATTGCTCTTGTTTGACACATTTTTCTTTTATTCGATCGACGTTTGTACCACTCTTACATGTAAGTATTTTCCCATTTTTCTTAACGTATTTTTGAATTGACGGTGCATTTACTAACGCATCCGTATATGCACTAAGTGCATCTCTACATTTTTCTGAAGATAAATTTTTATTACATTCAGTATTATATTTTTTTTCTAACTTTTTAATCTGTACTGTATCTAAATTTTTTGTAAAAACTATGTTATTTCCTGTAGAGTAAGATTGAGAACTAAATGCAGATTTTTTGTATTTACATGAGAACCCGTCAAATTCATAGCCACTTCTGCATTCACACTGATTAGAAAAACTATTGTACTCAGACATGAGGTCAACCTTAGTCATGCAGTATGAATTAGCATTTACACACGATTCGTTACCTAAATAATCCTCAGAGACAATATAACCACTATTACATTTACAACTGCCTGATAGAAAATCATATGAAGACATTGAGGGACAATTATAAGTGGTAGGTGCTGCGTAATAAGGTGCTGGTGATGTATACCCGGTTCCACTTGCCCCGTAAGTACTTCTCACAGGATGAGAGGGTTGTGCAACACCTTTATTGTTATGACAGTGGTATTCACCATAACTTAAGCCCCAGTTTGGACAGTTAGTTTTACAAGTATGACATCCTGCTGTGTCTGTGTTTCCCGGATGTGCATTTACAATAAAATAGGAAAAGAAGAATAAGAAAGCAATAAGTGCAATGAATTTATTCATGGATATAATAATACCACTTATACATTACACAAATTATAAAACTAAAACCGCCTTTCGGCGGCTATAGTTTGTTAGATTCCCTCTTCCTTTAATTCTTCAATAAGCTTCGAAGCTTTCTTGGAGAGTTTTGCCGGTATGTCTACTGCAATGTTAATGAGTAGATCTCCTCGCTTTCCAGATTCCATTGGAACCCCTTTCCCTCTTACCCGAAGCGTTTCTCCGTGAGTAATTCCTTGAGGAATTTTCACGTCCATATCACCATCAAGTGTATTAATGGTTTCTTCGCCACCAAGGATGGCGGTAGTAAGTTTGATCGCGCGATCAGTTACCAGGTTGTTCCCGGCTTTTCGAAGGGTCTCGTGCTCTTCGACATGAAGTTTTGCATATAAGTCACCTGACTGACCTCCAGCTACAGCTTCACCGCCTCCTGGTAGTCGAACCATTTCACCATCTTCAACTCCCGAGGGAATCTTGATGGTAATGTCTTCAGTTCGCTTGAATACTCCAGCTCCTTTACATGTTCCACATGGAGTTTCAGGAATCTTTCCTGTTCCAGAACATGCAGTACATACCTTCACACTACTCATGGCACCAATAAAGGTTTGGCGTGTTTCCTGCACTTTTCCTTTACCGTTACATGTACTACATGTCTTAACGTTTGTTCCAGGTGCAGCGCGTGTTCCCTTACATGTATCACAGACAGACGTTTTATTCAGCGACACCTTTCTTTCTGTTCCGAAGATTGACTCTTCAAAGGTAAGTTCAATATCAATTGAGATATCATGACCACGCTTTGTACGCTGTCTTCCTCCACCAAAGAAGTCTCCGAATATTTCTCCGATATTACCAAAATCAAATTCCACTCCCTGTCCACCAAAGCCACCTGCCATATTTGACCAGTCAAAACCACCACCTCCTGGCCCACCTGATCCGTACGTATCGTATTGCTGACGCTTTTTATCGTCAGACAAGACGCTATACGCCTCATTTATCTCCTTAAACTTTGCAGCGTCACCATCAGACTTGTCTGGATGGTACTTATGCGCTAGTTTACGGAACGCTTTCTTAACCTCGTCTTGAGACGCGTTTTTGTCTATGCCGAGGGTTTGGTAATAATCTTTGGCCATATGGGCTATTTGACTTTGTGGTTAATGTGGAATTGAATGATTCTGGTTCTTTCTAAGGAGACTACATGGCTATCCTCGCAGCAACCCCTTTCCCTCTTCTTACGGGACTTGTGTTTATCGGACTGACTGCTGTGTTCTCTGTCGGGGCTCTGGTCTTTTTCTTTCGAAAGAAGGTTTAGTATTTGCTCTCCGTCAGCCGCACACATATGTGTGGCTTTTCGTTATTTTGTCTCCGCGTCTCGAACGTTTCCCGAAGCTCCCTCACCAGCGTCTCCTTTGTTTTCTGCTTCTGGAGTTGCTTGTTGGTTTGCTTGGTTCATGTGTTGGCCAATCTTCTGTAATTCTCCTGAAAGGAGTTCGGTGGCACTCTTGATCGTTGGAAGATCAGATCCCTCCTTTGCTTTCTTAAGATCTGCAACCTTTGTTTCAACCCCACTTTTCACATCAGCTGGAACCTTATCTCCAGCATCCTTTAATGCTTTTTCTGCTGTGTATACAAGTTGTTCAGCAAGGTTCTTTGCTTCAACAAGATCACGCTTTGCTTGGTCAGTTGAAGCGTTTGCTTCAGCGTCTTTTTGCATGCGCTCGATATCTTCTTTTGTAAGACCAGAGCTACCTTGGATGGTGATTGACTGCTCTTTTCCTGAAGCTTTGTCTTTTGCTTTAACGTTTAGGATTCCGTTTGCATCGATGTCGAATGTAACTTCAACTTGCGGCATACCACGTGGTGCTGGTGGAACTCCATCAAGTACAAATCGTCCGAGTGACTTGTTATCACTTGCCATTGCTCGTTCACCTTGTACTACGTGAATCTCTACCGATGTCTGGTTATCAGCAGCAGTTGAGAACACCTGGGACTTTGAAGCAGGAATGGTCATGTTCTTCTCAATCAACTTTGTCGCAACACCTCCAAGTGTCTCAAGACCAAGTGAGAGCGGAATAACATCAAGAAGCAAAATGTCTTTAACGTCTCCCGAGATGATTCCTCCTTGAATTGCAGCACCGATTGCAACCACTTCATCAGGGTTAACTCCCATGTGTGGCTCTTTGCCGAAGTATTCCTTCACAGCCTTTTGGATCGCTGGCATTCGAGTCTGTCCTCCAACAAGGATCACCTCATTGATCTCATTGATCTTAAATGGTGATGCCTCCATTGCTCGTTTGCTGATTTGCATTGCTCGCTCGATAAATTCAGCGGTGAGTTCTTCAAGCTTTGCTCGTGTGAGTGTTACAAGCAAGTGTTGTGGGCCATCAGTTCCTGATGAGATGAATGGGATGTTGATTTCAGACTGCACGGCTGTCGAAAGTTCAATCTTTGCCTTTTCAGCTGCTTCGTCCAATCGCTGTACTGCCAAAGGATCCTTCATGAGATCGATTCCAGTTTCTTTCTTGAACGTGTCAGCAAGCCAGCCGATAATCTTCTGGTCGATGTCCTTTCCTCCGAGGTGAGCATCTCCATCTGTTGATTTCACTTCAACTACATCATCACCAACTTCAAGGATAGAGATATCAAATGTTCCTCCTCCGAAGTCGAAGACTGCAATTTTCTCGTCCTTTTTCTTGTTGAATCCGTATGCGAGCGCTGCCGCAGTTGGTTCGTTGATGATTCGCTTCACATCAAGTCCAGCGATCTTTCCAGCATCTTTTGTTGCTTGACGTTGTGAGTCGTTAAAGTACGCAGGAACGGTAATGACTGCTTCTGTAATTTTTTCTCCAAGACGAGCTTCTGCATCAGCCTTGAGTTTCTGGATGATCATTGCTGATACTTCTTCTGGTCGGTACCAGTTTTCACCCATCTTCACTTCAATACCTCCATTAGATGACTTTCGCATCTCGAATGGTACTGACTTAAGATCTTTCTGAACCATAGGTTCATCGAAGTTGTGTCCAATGAATCGCTTGATCTGGAAGACAGTGTTACGTGGGTTTGTAACAGCCTGTCGTCGTGCAAGTAGTCCAACGATCTTGTCGCCAGTTTTTGATTGAGCAACGATCGAAGGAGTTGTTCGTGCACCTTCTGCGTTATCCAGAATCTTTGGTTCTCCAACTTCCATTATTGCGACCGCAGAGTTTGTTGTTCCGAGGTCAATTCCAATTACTTTCGCCATAGTGTAAAAATAGTTTAAACAAATAAATACGCACAAATAGGCACCGTTTAGTACGGAACCTTAAAAACTATGGTTATCGAGTTGGAGGACGAGGACCTTGAGATGCTAGTACAAAATCAACTGAAAGGAGTGATGGAATATGAGAATAAAAAGGAGAAACGATATAGTCGTGACTTGCTGCGAGTGCGGCCCCAACGGGGCCTGGGAGGCTCAAAATAGCCTTACGTAGTGCTTTAACTTCAGGTGCGGCAAGAAGGTGTTGGTGAACGCTTCTTGCAACAAAACGGATAATACGAGGCTCAGAAACACACACCTCAATACCGTCTATGCGCTCACAGACACAACCAATAACATAAGTACCGGCCGCCTTTTCGACGGTCATCATCTTTACATACCGTTGTGATACCAGAGAATTCATTCTGAGTATTATACCATTTATTTTCTACCCTTCAAAATTTCCAATGATCACTTTTGGAATGCGTACTGGCTTACCATTAAGACTATATCCCTTCTGGACTACCTGCACGATAGTATGGTCTTGTGCTTTATCGGTCACGGGAATTTGTGTGACAGCTTCGTGTAAACTTGGATCAAATGGCTCTCCAATTGGGTCAACCTCCTCTACCCCGTGCTTCTTAAGTGTTGAAACGAGTTGGTTATACACGCTATCCATACCAGCACGCCATTGTGGATCGAGCTTGTCCCATGCATCTTTGTTCGAGCGAGCAAGAGAGAAACTTTCAAGTGTTGGGAGTAGATCTGCAATCACTTTTTCAGCTGCATATTTTGTAAATTCTTTGCGCTCCTCCTCCTCTCTTCGGCGCACGTTCATAAACTCAGCTTGAGCACGCTGCCAGCTATCAAGATATTGTTGTTTCTCTGCAGCAAGAACTTTATTCTTTTCTTTTAGCTCAGCAATTTCGTCTACTAGTGGCTGACTTCCACTTTCATCATGTGACGCACTTGGGCGGAATTTTGCCTTCTTTAGTACGCTTTCGTCGTTTGCTTCAGCATCAACGTCAAACACAACGTCGTCAGTATTTTCTTGAGGAATATCTTTAGGATCCATAGTGGAGGTATTATACAGAAAAAATCACTTCGTTCAATATTTTAGGAAATAAAAAAGCCTCGTCACACACATGTGACGAGGCCCCAGAAATGCATGATGACCGAAGTGACTACCTCTAAACCCCTCCATCAATGCATTCTGAATCTGGATCAGTTACTCCGTGCAATGTCTGAAGTACGATGTTCGATATTTCGAATCTCAACTTCCGATGATTCTTGGACGGTCTCAGTCATCTCACTGTAATACCTACAAAACCGCTTTCTTGAGAAATGGTTTTGACATGTTACTGAGGCTGCAGTTAGGAAAATTGCAACCCCGATCATCATCAGCATATTCCCATAGTCCTTTGGGATAAGGAAACCGGTTAGCCCTGAAATGGCGATGATCAAAAAACACCACAGGAACCATCGTTCAGGACCATACCAACGCATGTAGTTCTTCAAACCATCGGGAAGTGGAGCGTGAAGTCTTCGCATGCAATCCGCCCTTCTAAAGGTACAGGTTTGATACAAGCATCCATTGCTTGCGTCATCAAGTTAATATTATATAACAAATATATATTTTGTCAAAGTACTATGTACACAAAAAACCGATCGAAGACCGGTTTTTTGTGAGGTGGTTGAATTGATCGCTATTGTGGTAACACAGTCACTCCAGATGCTTTTCCTGCTGGCACATATGAACCAAATCCATATAGGTTTGGGACTGCATTTATACTTTGGTTTGTTGAATTTACGAATCGAACTGAATACACAGATTGAGTAACAAATAAGTATTGGTATGTGTTGCAAACATTTGTTTGACCGACAAATGCACTTAATCCAGCTGGACAATACAAATATAACTGACCACTAGCGGTACCTGTGGGGTACTGAAAATTAAAAGTTACTGTTGTTCCAGATGGGACAGTAATACGTTCCGGGGTAATTTTGGGAATTGCATCTAGATCTAGTATTTCAAGAGGAGGTAATGCGTCACTACCAGTTCCCTGTATTGTGAATTCACCAGCAGAATATACACAAAGTGGTTTTGATGAGTCGTATGGGTGTGGGGTTTTTTTATCACACAAGTAGATCATGTAGTTGTTACTGGTAGGACTGTTTTTCGGTAGTTTTATTGAGATACCGCCTGATGTCTGATTCTTTTTAATCTTTATTGCCTTTTTAACAATAATTTTCCCATATGGATTATAGACCTGAAGATCAAGCTTTGTACCCTTTAAAGCCGCCTGATCCCATGTGATAGTCATCTTTTTATTTTTATAAAACATTTCCCCTCCAGATGGACTTGTAACAGCAAGATATGGTGCAGGACTGACTGCAACTGAGTTGTTTGCGGCAACTGTTACTGCA
The DNA here is from genome assembly GCA_035438625.1 of Candidatus Paceibacterota bacterium. NCBI lineage: Bacteria > Bacillati > Minisyncoccota > Minisyncoccota bacterium. The sequence goes on along the minus strand of DAORIS010000001.1, from coordinate 44,209 downwards.
GGTATCAAAGCGATACTAAATAGACAAAGAAATATAACTCTTTTCATATAAAAGCTTAGGATTAATAATTAAAGAATAACACACACAAAAAAACACTTCTGAAAAGAAGTGTTTTTTTGTGTGGAAGGTAGAGACTAACGCTTTGACCACTGAGGGCTCTTGCGGGCCTTTTTGAGACCGAACTTTCGGCGTTCCTTTGAGCGAGGGTCTCGCATGAGGAGTCCATCAGCCTTAAGAACTTTTCGGAGTTCTGGATCTTGCTTAATAAGGGCTCGTGCAATGCCGTGTCGTACAGCTTGTGCTTGTGAACTTACGCCACCCCCTGTTGTCTTAACAGTGATCTTGTACTTTCCAGGGACATTTCCAACTGTAAATGGAGACATCACGGTCTTTTGGAGAATAGCTGTTGGGAAAAACTCTTCAAGTGGCTTTTCATTTACGATAAATGATGCCTTTGAAGCTTCTTCCATGCGAACGCGAGCCACTGATGTCTTGCGTCGTCCTACTGCCTGTATGTATGTTCCTTCTGCCATAATAAATTACTATTCTGTAACCGTGAGGTTCTTAATAATCTTCGCTCGTAGCTTGTTCTTTGGAAGCATTCCATCGATTGCTATCTTGAAGAGCTCTCCATATCCTTTTTTCGCAACTGTCATTTCCCATGTTGTTTCCTTGTATCCTCCAGCAAATCCAGAGTATGCACGGTGATAACGTGCTTGAAGCTTTTCAGTTGAGATGTCAGCTTTTGAAGCATTAACGATTTCAACTTGCACGTTAGGAACAACGTTCGCTGCGTATGCAGGATGATTTTTAGCCATCAAAAGCTTAGCAGCTTCTGTGGCAACTCGTCCCAACTTCTTTCCCTCGGCGTTTATTGTGTATTTCTCCATATATAATTCTTATACAAATTCAATTATTGCCATTGGGCTACCATCTGACTTTCTCTGAGGGAGCTTAACAATGCGTGTGTATCCACCTGCTCGTTCAGCATACTTAGGTCCAACTTCTTTAAGAAGCTTTGTAGCACCTGTTTCTGAACCGAGTCGTTCGATGATGTATCGTCGGCTAGCTAGTGTATCAGTTTTTGCCTTAGTAACAATCCTCTCGACGAATGGTCGGAGTTCTTTTGCTTTTGCTTCGGTAGTAGTAATTCTGCTCTTTGAAACCAAACTTCGTGCAAGCGAACGAAGGAGCGCTGCGCGCTGTGTTTTACTCAATCCGAAACTCCTAGTTCTCTTGTGGTGATTCATATTATTTTAAGAAAATGCCCATGTGCTCAAGTGCTTCACGGATTTCGACGATTCCCTTTGAGCCAAGTCCTTCAATTTCTTCGAGGTCAGAGACTTTCTTACGTGCAAGTCCTCCAACAGTTCGAATATTTGCGTTTGCAAGTGCGTTCATTGTGCGAGCACCAAGTCCTAGTGACTCGATACGGTTCTTTAGAGATTCAGGATCAATTTCTTTCTTGTCCTTGCTCTCTGTTCCGCTTTCAAGATCACTCACTTCACGTGCTTCGTCTTCTGATTCCTCCTTAAAGCCAACAATAGCCTTAAGTTGGTGGATCATAACGTTGATTGATGATTCAAGCGCTTCTCGTGGTGTAAGAGTTCCATCTGTTTCAATGAATACTCGTAGTCGGTTGAAGTCTGTTCGATCACCAACTCGCATGTTTTCAACTTCGTATGATGCGCGTCGGATGGGTGTAAAAATAGCATCAAGTGAGATTGTTCCGATATCAACTCGCTCCTTTCTGTGAACTTCGCGTGGAACATATCCAAGACCATGCTCAACAGTGATTTCAATGTCGAGTTCTGTGTTCTTGTCAGTTACTGTTGCGATGTATGCGTCAGGCGTAAGAATTTCAACCTGTCCAACAATTTCAATATCAGAAGCCTTAACTTCCTTTGATCCTTTGATCTTAAGGCGAAGTGTTTGAGGTTCTTTTGATAGAACCTTCATTCGTACTTTCTTAAGATTGAGGAGGATGTTAATAACATCTTCTTTGACACCAGGAAGTGTAGAAAACTCGTGTTCAGCACCTTTGATCCGAACCATAGTAATAGCAGCTCCAGGGATTGAGGCTAGGATGATACGACGTAGGGAGTTTCCGATAGTGTGACCGTATCCAGGATAAAAACCGTCGATTTCATAGGTACCAGACATCCCATCTTCACGGACGATGCGTGGTTTTGAAGGCAGAACAATGTTTTGATCAAGCATATACGCGGGCAAAATTATTTTAAAGACTATACATCACTTTTATGACGAACGCAAGACTAACGGCTATGGAACTCAATTGCCTGGCCAAGGTTAAACATTACCTCTGATTCTGCAAGCTTCGGTAGGCCCTTAATTGTTGCTGCACCGTCCTCTTTCTTGTATGAAATCCAACCTGGAACAGTAACAGTCGCAAGGCGCTCTTCAAGTTTTGAAAAGAGCTTGCTTGATACCATGCTTTGTGGTCGAACAGCGATAACATCTCCCTGCTTCACTTGGTACGAAGAGATATTAAGTTTTCGTCCATTAACAATGACATGGCCGTGAGATACCATTTGGCGTGCAGCTAGACGTGTTGGTGCAAATCCTACTCGATACACAACGTTATCAAGTCGATTTTCGAGCATTGTAAAGAGGAGCTCTTGAGGATTGTTAGACTTCTTTGCAAGTGCCTGCTTAATGTACTTAGCAAGCATCTTTGCTGTAATTACATATGTAAAACGAACTTTCTGCTTTTCAACGAGCTGAATACCGTAATCACTTCGTGAAGGATTTCGGCGCTCGCGTCGAGCTTCTCGCGCAGCAAATTTCTGCGTCTGCGTCTTTTCAAAGACAGGGGCGCCGACTCTGCGTGCGATTTTATATTTTGAGCGGATTTGCATACCTGATGATCTATACTGTAGCTAATAAATAAGCCTTAGACGCGACGAGGCTTCTTAGGCTTTGGACCGTTGTGAGGAACCGGAGTGACGTCCTTGATGGTATTAACAGAAAGACCCTTGGCGATAAAGCTGCGAACAGCTGATTCTCGGCCGGATCCTACACCTCGGATAATAACATCAATTTCCTTGATTCCGAGTTCAAGTGCCTTTTCAGCAAGCACCTCTCCGAGCTTTGCAGCTGCGAATGGTGTTCCTTTCTTAGCACCCTTAAATCCTAGAGTTCCGGCTGAAGACCAGATAATAGCGTTACCTTTCTTGTCAGAAAGCATAGCTTTAGTGTTGTTGTATGTAGCGTCAACGTGAAGTGTCGGTCCTTCGATAGAACGGCGCTTGTTTTTTCCAGCAACGGCAACAGCAGGCTCTTGAGCCGCATCTTTCTTAACGCCTTCAGTTTTTTTATCAGTTGTAATTCGCTTCTTTCCCATAATAATTATTAGCTATGCTTTATTTCTTATCAGCCTTCTTTCGTCCGCTTCCCATAGTCTTTCTAGGACCCTTACGAGTTCGAGCGTTAGTCTTTGTTCTCTGTCCTCGAACTGGAAGACCACGAGAGTGTCTCATTCCACGGTAGCTCTTAATATCTTTAAGGCGCTTGATGTTTTGAGAAACTTCTCGCTTAAGGTCACCTTCAATTTTCACACCTTCGATAAGTGCTCGAATCTTGTTTTCGTCAGCAGGAGTAATTTCTGTAGCTTTCATTCCAAAAGCAACACCAGCTTCAGTTAGGATTTTTTGGGCGCGTGGACGACCAATGCCGTAAATAGCAGTAAGTGCGATTTCTAGTCGCTTGTTATCAGGAAGTGTGATACCCGAGATTCTCATGAACTTGTATTAAAAAATTATCTTTAAATATATAAACTATCCCTGACGCTGTTTATGGCGAGGATTTCCACTGCAAATGACATATACGTAGCCCTTTCTTCGGACCACCTTGCACTTCGCGCAGATTTTTTTGACTGATGCTTTTACTTTCATTGTGTTTTTTCGTGCTACATGCGACGTACAATACGTCCTTTGCCGCCGTACGGATCAAGTTGAATGCTCACCGTGTCTCCTACGAGTACTCGGATCCTATTCAGCCTCATCTTTCCAGCGAGGTATGCGAGAATCTCTTGAGCCTCGCCTTCCTCGGAACCAAGTCGTACCCTAAAGAGCGTATTTGGAAGTGCTTCCGTCACGATACCTTGTGTTTCGGCCGGAGTCTTTTTGTCTTGGGTATCCATTGGTCTTGGCAGTGCGATGTATACTATCAGAAAACAGGGCTAGTAGTCAACAGTTACCTATTATTCCGCCTTTACTACCTCAATTTCTCCCGGTTCTGTAGGGAAAGAAGTTTTCCAAAATGGCCTTACAATTGCCTCAGCTTCTTCAATTCCAGTGTAGGCTGCGAGCACTCCTGAGAGGTTGTCTTTTGATTTTCCAGCTAGGTCTTCGGTAAGTTTTTGTTCATTAAAGTACCACGTAACAGGGACAGATCCTGAAATTCTTAGACGCTGTACGGTATCAGTCCAAGGGCTTTGTGTTTTCTTCTCAGGTTCTGCTGTAACGGTGTCTACTGAGCTAACCATAATACGTTCATCGTTAGTCTGCTTCTTTTTTGAGAGTGCAAGAAGGTAATCAGAGAGTACTTCTTCAGAAAGACGGATTGAGTGCGTGCGTAGGGTTCCAACAAATGTTGCTTCTCCAGCAGTTGAAACTTCAGTTTGCTTTGGTGAATCTTGTTCAGTAAATACAAGTGATGGGATTGCTACAAATCCATCCCCTCCGGCAGAAGCTGCCATTATTGTCTTTCTGCTTTCAATTGCAGTTGCATATGCTTCAGCCACGTCAGCTTGAGACACCTTATTTCGTGTACCACTAAAGCCGCCCTGGATAGGAGTTTTAACTTTCGCGTAAAATCCTGCATATCGCTCATCACCTTCAAGTCCTGGAATCTTAAAATCACCTGTTGCAAGGTTATATGCTTCTCCAGGTGCATCAGCTGTAACTACTGCGTCAACTGACCCAGCCACTTTCTTTCCTGCCACCATCTTATATCCAGGCACAACAACTGCATTCTGTATTCTGTATATCTTTCCTGATGGAGTTTGGAAGCGAGTGTTTTTTACAAATGTCTGAGATCCTGTGCCAAATTCGTTATATATAGTAATAGTTCCTTCAGCTCGCTCTGTCACTTGCTCAGGCTCACCGGCTAAAACAGTGAATTGCACCTGTTCAACTGATTCATCGTGCCTAAATTCTCCTTCTTTAAATTCATAGGTGCCAGAAATGGTGATTTGCTCTTGTTTTGGACGAACAGTGACGGTTGCACCGCCGTAATATTGTGCATATGCATAAAATCCAGCACCAGCAAATGCAAGAATCGCGAGAACTGTTATTCCAAAGCGAATTGATGAGCGAATAGAAGAACTTTTCTTTTCATATCCTTCATATTCATATCCTGAAGTCGATTGAGCGGGGGCAGCTGTCTTAACGGGAACTGGAGTCTGTGCGTACATTGGAGCTTGATATACATGCGGTCGACTGTAATCAGTTTTTGGAGCTTGGATTGGCTGCTCTTCTTTTGGTTTATCTAACTGATGGACCTCATCAAAAACAATCCCCTCTGAACCAGGGTATGATAGTCGCTCGGCAGGGGCACTTGTTCGCTGCGGAGGACGACCTGGGAGTGAAACATTTCTAATTGATCGCTTATCTGGAGGAATGATGTCTTGCATGATGTTTATAATTATACGCCAGTATTGATATACGCAACTATTTTCCTGTGTTTAACGCGCACGCAGCAAACACAACTGCAGGATCTGCTTGCGGTGATGAAGGATCTATAAAGCCTGCGCAGAGCTCTTTTCCAATTTCAACCATAGATATTTCGTCAGCGTGGTTTCCTGCATATGATGCAGTTTCAACTTCTTTTACCGCTTCAGAAATATACACAGAACCCTCACTTCCAATGAGGAAGAATGTGTGCGGGACCACTGCGGATGATTTCATTTGCCTGAGGGATGTTTCAAATGAATCTTTCCAGTCTTGAACGTGTTTTTCAATCTTTGCTCTAATGGAGCCAGTCCATTGTGGCTCTCCTACACCATCAAGACCAAGTCGTGAGAGAGAAAGAGCAACTGAATGTGTGTCATCGTTTGGTGAAAGTTCTTTTGCGAGGTGATGTAATCCTGCTGGAAAGTCACTTTGACCAGTTACGCACGCGTCATCGATGAAGAAAATGGAGGTAATATCATCATCTACATAGATTAAACCTGAGTGGCCGGATGGAGTTGAAGCGATCTTTGCAATACTTTTTGCATATAGCTCACCGACGGTGTATTCATCAATATCGTGGATATTTAGTGCAGATCGAATCGTTCGCTCGACTTCAGATGATAACCTCTCGTGTACAGAGGATACCTGCATGAATCCTTGGATTCGATTCGCTTGCTTTCCAACTGGGTCCTGGAGTTTATACCCATTAACAAGTACATGTTCATAACTCATCCTTACCATCCTCATGTTGTGTTCATTCGCTATTCCTTCCTTTTCCTTTGATGCAAGTGATGAAAGAAACCGTTCTGTAACTAGAAACGGCATATCTCTAAAAATATCTATACGAATTGGCTGGAGCGTGCTCCATAGTGGACTATATACAATTGTTGCTGATTGAATTGCACGGCTTGATCCAAGAGATACCGGAAATGATGGCAGTACTTTCGCCATCTGCTCTCCAAGCGATTTACACGCAAGACGTGTTTTTACAATTCGCTCATCTTCAGACGATGTAAGTGAGACAGAGATAGTTTCTCTTTGTGAGAAAAATATTTTTAATTTGTTTTCTGCGGTACGAGTGAAAGCAATCGCACCTACGGATGCAGACTGTATATCAAAAAGCGCATGTAGCACATCAAATGCCATTTCAAAGATTAGTATAGCACCAAGAATAAATCAGGTGTGCTACTTAAGCACTGCTTTTATTCTGCGGACACCTGAGGCAACTGCTTCTTCTTTGAGAATTGAAAATATTCCAAGTTCACGTGTGTTTGTAACATGAGGTCCGCCACAAAATTCTTTACTTATCGGAGAGTTTACGGGTCCAATTGTGTAAACGGTGACTACATCACCATATTTATCCCCAAATGCATGTGTTGCACCACTTTCAAGTGCAACATCCTTATTCATTTCTTCGTGAGTCACGTCTAGTTCTTGCGTGATCCACCCGTTGACTAGTGTTTCAACTGCAGTTTTCTGTTCAGGAGAAAGTTTATCTGTATGAGAGAAGTCAAAACGTAGTCGTTCTGGAGTGATATTGCTTCCACGTTGGCTCACATGGTCACCTAATATGTTTCTAAGTGCAGCGTTGAGTAAATGTGTTGCTGTGTGAAAGCGCACTTCCATAGGGCTTGTGCCACCGAGACCTCCTTTAAATTTTTTCTCAGAACCAACTCGTGACAGATCTTGGTGTTTTTTAAGTTCAAGATCAAATCCATCTTTATCAACAGAGACTCCTTTTGCCTTGGCTAGCTCAATTGTTAAATCGACTGGAAATCCATAGCTTGAGAAAAGAGTGAACGCATCTATACCGGAAATATTCTCTTTAGAAATCTTTTCAAACTCTTTCATTCCCTGATCAAGTGCTTTTGTGAATTTCTCTGCTTCTTTTGCGATCTCGGCAACAATTACAGCGCCATTGTTCTCGATGTTTGGATAAAACTCACCGTAGTTTTGAGTAAGAATGGTCACCAACCGTTCGATATGTGTCTGGGAGAGTGTTTTTGAGTCAGTATTAAACACCATACGACGGATAATCCTACGTAGAACATATCCTTGATCTGTATTTGCAGGAATTACACCATCAGCAATCATGAATGTTGCCGTGCGAATATGGTCTGAAATGATACGTTGTTTTCGGATATCGCTTGTAAGTTCTTTGGCAACGTGCATGATTGGTTTAAACACATCAGTATCAAAGACATTTGATTTTTTCTGCAGTACTGCGGAAATACGTTCTAGCCCTGATCCAGTATCAACATTTTTCTTTTCAAGCTTTCGAACAATCTTTCCTTCTTTTTTTTCAAATTCCATGAACACATCGTTCCAGATCTCGACAAGTTTTTGTTCTTCGTCAGCTTGGTTATATTCCTCAGGCGTTAAATCACCCAAACCTTCCACTGTTAGGTCGTAAAACATCTCAGTGCAAGGTCCTGTTGGGCCTGTCCATGTGTCTTTTCCTTTTACAGCTGGCCACCAGTTAGCGGTTGCATCTTTAAAATATATTCTGTGTCGTGGAACACCAACGGACTCCCAGATGCTTGCAGCTTCTTCATCACGATCAGCATTCTCATCACCTGCAAATACTGTTACGTACAAGCGTTTTGGATCAAGACCAAAACCTTCCTCTTTAGATGTAAGGAGTTCGAAGCTCCATTTAATAGCATCTTCTTTAAAATAGCTGCCTAAAGACCAGTTACCCATCATTTCAAAAAATGTTAAGTGGGTATTGTCTCCAATATCATCAATGTCACCTGTTCGGACACATTTCTGAATATTTGCGAGTTTGTCTCCTAGTGGATGCGGTCTTCCCATAAGATATGGAACCAATGGCTGCATACCAGCAGTATTGAAGAGAACTGTTGGGTCGTTTTCAGGCACTAACGACGCAGACGGTAATATTGCATGTCCGCGTTTTTCAAAAAAAGCCAAGAACCGGTTTCGTACTTCTTTAGATGTCATATTGATCACACTAATCTAGCATAAAAATTTCGATAATATATAACAAAAAAGGCGTGTTCATTGAACGCGCCCTTAAGAACAACTCCCCTATGTAATTTCCTTGAGTCCTACCGAAACAAGTACCTGGCTCATCATTTGGAGTGTTGAAGTTCCAAAACTTGCGAATCTCAAGATCTTAGTAGCACCTGCGGTGTAGAGGTCTTGAACAAGCACAATCTCCGGCGCGCAATCACTCGAATCACACTTGACGTACCGCTTAGGATCCTCCAAGAACTTGATGCGAGCAAGGTAGCTCGTGTTAACGCCAGCAAGAGTCATTCGTTCTTCAGTGAAGAAGTCTAGAATTTTCATCTTTAGCAAGCCTGAAAATTCTACTGAACTTGGGCCGTTAGATGTTAGTTGTGATGTTAACTCAATCACAACTTCCATTGGAATCCTGTCTCCTTTGTTAATTAGTTTTTGTTGTACGAGCCACGTATGTAGCTCCTTTTTAATTTGAAAGATCTTTCCGCGAATTTCGGTTTGTTTATCCACACAAACCTCCTTTAGTTACAAGAATACCATTAAATATTGATTTGTCAATATTACAGTTAGATATATTCTATAAGTATTTTCGCATCTTCAATCAGTGTTTTTTTTAGATTTGGGTTGTATAGCGCCATAGCGGGGTGGTATAGCGGGATAAAATCAACTTCCCCATGAGGTGCCCTGGCTACAAACTTTTTTCCATGTGCTTTTGAAATTGGTTCGATAGGTACCCCATATGAATTCATGATATGTAGCATAGAGAATCTACCTAAGGTCACAATTACCTTAGGTTGGATGATTTCAATTTGTCTATCAAGAAATGGTGAGTATAGTGCGATTTCCCTAGGAGTCGGATCTCTATTTTCTGGAGGTCTATCTTTTACAATATTTGTTACATAAATTTTTGTCCTATCCATTCCGATTGGCGCAAGAAGTTCGTCGAGTATTCTTCCTGATGCCCCACAAAATGGTTTTGCTGTAAGTGCTTCGTTTTTTCCTGGGGCTTCGCCTATGAAAACAATAGATGCATCGTAGCTACCTTCGCCAATTACAGGAAAATAGTTATTTTCAATTCGATGTTTGTATAAAGGAGATTTTTTAAAAGCAAGAATTTCATCTCTAACCTCTTTCATCAATTCTGTTTTTTTACATGTGAGGTCTTTCATTGCATATGTATCGTATCAAACGTTTTTATACGTATAATTTAATTAATCCATTGACTATCAACAAGTATATATGGTATAATATATATCATAAGTTCAAACAAAGGAGAGCTATGCTTGCTATCCTTATTGCGACTGTGGCAACCCGGGTACACAACATCCGTCGACACTGGTTTCCGACAACGGAAGAATTGAATGCGGACCTGACTCAGACTCAGGAAGAAATCAAGAGTCTACTCCTGGAGTTCGCTAGTATTAGCAACGACACGCACCGAGATTGCACAAGAAGAATGTGGATGATTACATTCACCATTCTTCCTGAACGGTATAACCGGTTCAGGATGCTGAAAGAAAAACTCGGTGAACCAATCTCATAAGAAGATTGGATTGTTCCACCCCCCCATTCACCCGCCATAACAAGTGGCGGGTTTCCTTATTCAAATAGCGAATCAACTGTTTTAATATCAGGTGTCTTTTTAGTCACCTTACTTCCTTTCGTTGGTACCTTCTCTTCCGTAACTTGTACTTTTTGAGAAGTAACTGGTGCGGAAACTGACAATAAGGCTTCTGAGTATCCACAATATTCACAGGTGTCCTTTCGCTTTGGAATACGATCGTCACGTAAACACTTTGCCAGTGTTTCAAGTGTTGCTGGAATCCAATCCGTTGAACCCTCGTATGGAATGACACTTACGTCAAACTCTAACTTCGCATCAAAAGCTGCTGCGTCAGTTTTTCCATTTACATATACGAAATATCCAATCGGTGAGACTTTAAAATCATTCATCTTAAAGAGCCATTGATATATCTCCATCTGGCGCTTGTATCCGTGTTGCCACTCAGCATCAATATTAACTTCCCCATCCTTGCTTGTCGCTTTGTAGTCAACAATGATAAGTGAGCCATCTTCACCCATCCACGCATCATCGATTCCTCCACGAAGAATGAGGTTTGCTGGCCTGTAGTTATAACTGACACCTCGCTTTAAAGCATCACGCCACTCTTCCATCCTGGGGTCTTTGAATGGAACAGCTTTAATACCGTATTGTTCCATTAATGGATGCGGAGTTTCTGCGGCACGGTGAGTATCAAACTCTTTCTTTAAGAGTGTATCAACTGCATTGTTGAGGTTAAATGGAAATGACTTTGGGCGGCCAATGCCAAGTCGTTGGTCTAGGTAAAAACAACGTGGACACTCAATAAAAAGGTCAACCTTTGATCTACTTAAACGAAAAGGCTCTTTCGATGCAGGATCGAAGAGCCCTCTTGTTCTTCTAAAGTAACCTTTTTTAAATGAATCTGCCACTCGTTCGAAGAATAATTATACTATTCAGCCTTAAATGTCTCTTCAAGAAAAGCACCAGTTGATGTTCGTGCTGGAGCATCTACTTTGTGATCAAACTTTTTGTCACCATTGTCTGTGTAAATTACAGCGTGGTATGTTGCACCTTCTGTAGTAGCACGTAGAAGTTCAACTTTTCCTTCTGGTGAACCGGGGAAATATAGTCGTGCTCCAAGAATCCTTCCTTGTTGACCTGAAACATCTTCAGTAATTACAACCCATGTTGGAACTGAGACTGTTGCCTTTGCAAGTACACTCATTCCTGCATCTTGGTCAGCAACTTCAAGATCAGTATTTACTGATGCTGGAGAACTTGTATTTGTATTGTTTGTTGTATTTGCTGTTGTATCTGTGTTTTCTGAAACTGTTACTGTTGTAGATGCGTTTTCAGTATCATCTAGTCTTTCCGGCATTTTCTGGTCGTCTTGCATAAAGCCCCATGTAAGTGCAATACCCACAATTAGACCGATCAGTCCTGAAATAACGATTGTTGCTGTGTTTTTATTCATACGGTTTTATTACTAATTACAGGGGTAATTATAGACCTTTTGTTGGGAAAAGCGAGCGAGCCTCGGCAAGCACCGCCTGGGTGTCCTCAGGGGTCAACTGAAGGACTTTTTCAACAATCTCCTGCTTATCTAATATATCTGAAACAAGCATCATTCCCTGAGCAATGAGCTGCTGCTTTTGAACATGCGAAAGAGTTGAAATGAGTGTGATTGGATATAAATTCAAGGTGGTAATGAAATATTCCAACCCCTTTCCTGGTGGAGTGTTCCACCCAATCAAGTTTAATCCTTTACACATTGCATACTCAAGTGCGGAAAGTGTAAATTTTGTATTGGTAATAAGCATTCCTGTTGTCATTTTTCGTGGTACACCAAGAATATCGATCGATTGGTTGAGTAAGTCATCGAAACGCGCCTTTACATAGAGCGCAACTTTCAAATCAGACTTAATACCAAGTTCATTATGGAATTTAATTTCACATACAATTAATTCCTTGTCATTAAACGCAATAACATCAACTTCATGCATCGCGCACTCACCGCGGAGATATTGATCTAATAGAACTTTATATCCTTGTTGCTCAAACACTCTTGCTACAAACTGCTCAAAAGGAAATCCAGTTGGCCCGAGCATTGAGACCGCATGTTTGAGTGAATACTTTGGTGGATGGAAGCTACCTTTTGACTTAAGTTCATGGTACGCCAACTCATAAATTTCTGAGGTAGTCATCCCCTCATGTAATTTCAATTCAATATTCCCAGCAATTTCTTCAGCAATCGCTGAAGCCGCACCAGTAGCTCGTAAAAAACGTAGTAATTTTTCTCTGCTGAAATCTTCCTTTCCTCCTCCCGACTTTATGATCTGCATGTACGGATTATACCTCCTCCAACACATTCGTCTTTGATGTAGATAACTGCCGATTGCCCTGGCGCCACTCCGTCTTGTGCTGTATCAAAAGTTATTGTCATACTTCCTGACCCTACATGTTTTAAAGTGCCTGTCTGTGGCTCTTGTCTATATCTAATGCGCACTAACACAGTATCTGACTCAGTGAGTTCCTTTCGAAGGACAAGATCTTGTAGTTCGATCTTTTTTGTCTTTGTTGAAACATCTCCTGTAATTCGAGCGGATACGGTAATTGTGTTTGCGGCAATATCTTTTGCGACCACATAGAGTGGTGTTGGTGATGGGGTGTAGAGGATAAAGCCGTGTCTTTCTCCGATTGTAAAAAATGTAGCACCATCGTGTTCACCAATGGTGTTTCCGTGTACATCGAACACCAGACCCTTTTCGGATGGGATGTAATGTCGTAAGAATTCTTTCATGTCTACTTCACCCAAGAAGCAGATTCCTTGACTGTCTTTTTTTTGTGCATTTGGCAATCCAGCCTTTGTAGCAAACGTTCGTACGACAGATTTTTTATATCCTCCAATTGGAAACATAACTTTCTGTAGTATCTCTCCAGGAATAGTCCATAGAAAATAACTTTGATCTTTTTCTTTGTCCACTCCTTCTTTGAGTACCCCATCTGAAACTTGTGCATAGTGGCCAGTGGCAATTACATCAGCTCCATGATTGAGCGCAAAGCGAAAAAAAGTTCCAAATTTAATTTCTTTGTTACAAAGCACATCCGGATTCGGTGTCCTTCCTGCTTTATATTCAGCAATCATATGGTGTGCCACAGAATCTCGATACTCTGCTTCAGCGTCGCATGTTAGAAATGAAATCCCGAGGTGTGCAGCAACACGCATTGCGTCTCTTCTCTCTTCTCTCCAAGTACATGGAAGCCACTCTGGGTACCAGCCCTTGATAAACACACCTGTAACGTCGTGCCCAGCTTTTTGTAGTAGGTACGCTGAAACAGCACTGTCTACCCCTCCTGAGAGGCCAACAAAGACTTTTAGTGCCCGTTTCTTCATCCGCGTATCTTAATCTAGATACTTCCGCTTGTTAAGCACGTGTTCGTCGTGAGTACGTGCGTATCGCATGTTTCCATCATCGTCTGTGAGGAAGTAATAGTATGGCGTTGCCTGTGGACGAAGCGCTGCTTGAATTGACTCAACACCTGGGTTTCCAATTGGAGTCGGAGGTAAACCTTTTCTTGTGTATGTATTGTATGGAAAATCAGCCAAGAGGTCTGCTTCTGATAATTCTGCTGAGTTTTTTCCAATGCTGTAGACAAATACTGCATCAACTTGAAGCGGCATTCCTTCTTTAATCCGTTTCCATAAAATTCCTGCAACAATACGACGTGTTTCATATTGACGCGCTTCACCTTCGAGGATTGATGCCATTGTAATAATATCTTCCTCAGTCCTTCCTGAACGTTGAATTTCACCTTGGAGAGAGGCAACTTTTTCTTTGTATGTTTCCTCGAGTTTCCTAATTACATCATCTGTACGAGCTTGTGGAAGGAAAATATAGGTATCTGGGAATAGGTATCCTTCTTTTCCTTCTGTTAATGTCATAAATTCATCAGCAGAAAATCCACGCAACTGTTTTTCAAATATACTTGCCATGTCTTTTCGTGGAGTACCTTCTGGAATTGTTATAGAGATAGATTCAATTCCATACTCACCATCGATCACGCGGCGTGCAACTGTTGGGGTTCCAATTGTTCCACTGAATGTATAAAATCCTTCTCGAATTCCTTTTTCTTTTGCTTCAAGGATTACCAGGATCTTAAAAAATGATTCACTTCTAATTACCCCACCGTCCTTAAGGCGAGACGCAGCAGCGTCAAGTGACATACCTGGAGAAATTTCTATAACCGTGTTTTCAGGAACACGAACAGGGATCACCGTGTATAGCGCGGCAAGTATACATACACAGGCAATAGCAATTCCTACAATGAGATATCTTTTTTTTGCGTACATCATGCTATATAGGCAAATTTGATGGTGGATTTGAACGCTTAGACATAATGCGTGGCAAGTTTGGAGTTGTAGCAACAAGACCTGGGAAGTGGAACATGGTTGCGATCTCTTCAGTATTCATGACAAATGTTTTTCGCTTCCAAACACCAAAGAACGCACGGCGCTTATACAAATCAAGCATTTTCTTCTTGTCTTTGTTCACTCGCATGTTTTTAAAATCTTGCCATGGGTAATCGTAGTTTGTTCCATTGTTTGGTCCAAAGCTATTCATCGTATTCGAATTAAATTGTCGTACAGATCCCATGAGCCCCCCACGACCTACACCACGAAGCGCAGTTGGGGTTTCACCGTAGTAAATTGCCCGAATTCCAGCATCAAATGGAAGCTTGGACACGCTTCGATCAATTGCAGCGAGCTTATCAGCTTCACCTTTGGTTGCGATACGAGGAAATTTTTCCTTATCACTTGCAAGAGAATCCAAAATCTTCTGCTTTTCTTTTTGTGCTTCGTCTGCCCAGTCCACCTTTTTTCGAGAAGTTTTACCTGTCTTTTTGTCTTTCACAAATACTGTTTTTTCCTTCTTGTGCGCTCGCATGACAATTTGGATCCACACTTGTTCTCCAGGCCTGAGCGATCCAAGGAATTCCAAAAGTGGTGTCATTGGGTCAATCTTGTTCTCTTCTTCTTGTTGCTTATCTAGGCCGTAATCGATATATGTCTTAATTGGAATAGGACTTGCAGCGAGCTTGGTAAATTCGATACCGAACAGATCGTTTTGACCAGGAGTAAAGCTAATTGCTTTTGTGTAATCTACAATTTCAGATATTTCAACGTCTGGGTATTGTGCGTAAATTTGAGATTCAACAATATCCTTAAGACCTTGCTCGGTCCAAATGAAAAAGTGAATCTCTCCACCGAGAGACACGAGTTCAAGGGAAAATATTGGGCGTGACTGCCCTTTAATGTTTCTATCTATCCATGTCGACTCACGAGAAGTCATATACAGTGACGTCAAGAACAACTCCATCGCGAGTGGGGTTTTTAAGATGTTTTGAGGAAGCTTTACCTCAAGGAGTATTTTGGGATTTTTATCTGCAAACTTTGCTTGCGCATAATCTTTCCAGGCGTCCCAGAAAATAAGTATAGCTGCTACGAAAAGTAATACAGGAATAAATGGGGCGACAAGGCGTAGCCCGTTGAAAATGTCTGACAGAAATCCGAACGCAAAGTCCATGTCCATATATATTAGCATGTACACAAAACCGACCTTGCGGTCGGTTTGTATTTCTGTGAATCAGTCTATTAGTTAGAGAGTGAGTACCTTCCTTCTTTATCTCTCTTGAACAGCTTTTGGTTCTGGAGATTTACAAGGATAGTATTTTCTTTAACATATCGCTCTTTGAGTACTCGGTCGATAATATCTTCCTTTTTAAGTGGTCCGTGTTCACTTAAAACTTTCTGGATAACATCCTTAACAACTCCTGAGATGTATCCCCATTCCTTAAGTGCATAGAGTCCTCGTCCAACGAGTACGAATCGAGGATCCTTGATAAGCTCGTTATGAGTTGTGGCAACGTGTGCCTTCTTTCCGAACACTTTGCTAATTTTCTTTGCAACTTCTGTGAAGTGAATTGGAGAACCATGTTTTCGTAGCACAAGGAATGCATAGTCACGCATACCTTTAGCGTTTACGTTTGGAGAGTGAGCAACACCCCATTCACCGAGTGGGTTTTTGCCGATACGCTTTGAAATTCGAAGCCATCGCTTAAGGATTTCTTCGTTTTTATATTCAGCACCTACTGTTGTGAGGTTTTCAAGGAATTTTCCAATAATGTCTTGCTCAGCAATGAGTTCTTCATCCGTGAGGCTTTCGTAGAGCTTATGGAGTGACATGTGGACAATATCCGCAAGGTTATCGTCGATGTGCCATCGTTCATTAAAATGATCGTCTTCTTTGAGTTTCTTGAATTGCTGTCCTAGTACCAAGATGAGGTGGAGGTGGTTTTGAACACTCTTGTCTTTACTGATGTGCGCGAGAATATCTGCTTCAGTAGTGATACCACCAAAGTCCTTAATTGCCTTTTCAAGCTCTGCAAATGCAGGTTGTTCATCAGTATATGGCTTTGACTTACGAATTGCCATGAGAGCATGGTTTTCGATCTGTCGAACACGTTCACGGGTAATACCGTAACGCTTTCCAATAGCGTCAAGCGTCATCCGTTCATTGTCCTTTCCAAGACCATAACGGGAAATAATCACATCACGGGCACGTTCTGAGAGCACAGAAACAAGCTTTTTGACGACCTGCTTAGGCTTTATGGTTAGTGTTGCGGTTGGCATGGATAATAATTTACTACAAATTACATAAAGTGTCAAATATAGACACTATCTGGACAAATGTGGATAACTTCTAACAGGTATTACAGAACAAAATTCACAATCCTTCCTGGCACATAGATCACCTTCCTGATCTCCTTCCCAAGGAGCCATTGTTTAACGATGTCTGCTGCCTCTTTTTCAACCAGCTCTTGGGTTGCATCAGGAGAAATTGCCATCTCCCCTCGCACCTTCCCGTTAACTTGCACTACTACTATTTTTGTCTTTTCAACAATCTTTGTAGGGTCAAATTGTGGCCATGGAGCAAGATGGATTGTGCCTTTTCCTCCCAAATGCTTCCAAAGTACTTCAGCAATATGAGGTGCAAATGGAGCTACAAGTTTTAGATATTCCACATATAAGACCTTTGGCACAGAGGTTCCATTTTTCAACTCATCATCAAAGGCGTTAATTGCAATCATAAGTGTTGAAATTGCTGTATTGAATTGCATGTTCTCAATGTCCGCTCCAATCTTTTGTATGGCAAGATTTACGATCCGCTCCAACACTTCACTTGGCTGCGCTTTTGAGGCAGAGGCATTTTTAATCAAGATTCCACACTTCCAGACACGTTCAATAAACCGGCGTGAACCGATCATGTTTTCAGTACTCCAAGCAAATGGTTGGTCAAATGGACCAGCAAACATCTCATACACACGGAGTGTGTCAGCTCCATAGAGTTTAACTAGACTATCTGGTGAGACTACGTTACCAAGTGACTTAGACATCTTCACTCCACCTTCAGCCAAAATCATGCCGTGGGCAGTTCTTTTAGCAAACGGTTCTGATGTTGGAACTACACCAATATCAAAAAGAAATTTGTGCCAGAAACGTGAATAAAGGAGGTGTAATGTCACATGCTCCATTCCACCGTTGTACCAATCCACTGGATTCCACGCTGAAAGCACTTCAGGAGCACCGATAGCTTTGCTATTTTTTGAATCAGCAAATCTGAGCCAGTACCAACTTGAACCCGCCCAGTTAGGCATAGTGTCAGTTTCCCTCACACCTAGAGCCCATTTGGAGCTTGCGGGCACATTCTTGGCCTTGTTTTTGGTAATTGTCTTTCCTTTAAGTGACTTAACAGGAATAGTTTCTCCAGTTTCTAGGTTATAGAATACATGCAACCAATCTTCTGCAGTTCCAAGGGCACTTTTACCATCTCCTTTTGGTGCAAAATCTTTTACGTTAGGTAGTTCAACTGGTAAGAATTTTTCAGGAATAGGGACAGCGCGAACTTCTTTGCCACCCTTTCTTGCGGTAACTGCTTCTTTTGGAAGTATGGCTCCAACTTTTGAGTCAACTGAAATTTTCGTGTAGTCCTCAGCACTGATCCATACAATTGGAAATGGTTCTCCCCAATATCGCTGCCGTGAAAATACCCAGTCACGTAACTTAAAGGTGGTAACTGCCTTTCCAAATTTTTCAGTAATTTTTTTCTTTGCCTCTTGCGTCGTCGTTCCAGAAAATTCTTTTGAGTCAACAAGTGCATCATCAACAACCACCGTCTTTACCGGTAAGTTATATAACTTTGCGAACTCTAGATCTCGTTCATCGTGTGCAGGAACTGCCATAATCGCTCCAGTTCCATAATCAGCAAGGACATAGTCAGCTACCCACACAGAAACACGCTCACCGGTTGCTGGATGAAGTACATATACCCCTTCAAGCACTACACCACTTTTTGTCTTCGCCTCAGCACGCTCTAAATCACTCTTTAAATGTGCTTCTCGGATGTATTTCTCAACTGCTGGGATGTTTGTAAGTGTTACTTTAGGAACCTCGTTTGTAATGAGTCGAGAAACTAACGGGTGCTCTGGGGCAACCACGAGGTATGTAACTCCATAAAGTGTATCCGGTCGTGACGTGAATATATCAATTGATTCAGATGAGCCTTCGATTGGAAACGAGAATCCTCCACCTTCACTTTTACCAATCCAATTTCTCTGTTGGGTTTTGATATTTTCAAGGAAGTTTGTTCCTTCAAGATCAGCATCAAGTCGAGCAGCATATTTAGTAATCGCGAGCATCCACTGTGAAAGTGGAATACGTACACACGGGAAACCACCTCGTTCACTTTTTCCATCTATAACTTCTTCGTTTGCAAGTACAGTACCAAGTGCGTCACACCACCACACCAATGTTTCCTTTTGGAATGCGAGTCCGTGCTTGAACAATTGAAGGAAAATCCACTGGGTGAATTTGTAATATTCTGGATCTGTAGTATTTATTTCTCTGCTCCAATCAAAAGAAAAGCCGAGTGCCTTTAATTGCTTCCTGAAGTTATCAGTATTTTTCTTTGTAACTATCTTTGGATGTATTCCTGTCTTGATGGCGTATTGCTCAGTTGGTAACCCAAAGGCATCCCAACCGATTGGGTACAAAACATCAAATCCTTCCATGCGACGTTTGCGGGAAATGATATCCATAGCCGTGTTACTACGAATGTGGCCAACGTGAAGACCTTCTCCTGATGGGTACGGGAACTCGATCAACCCAAAAAACTTCTTACCATCTCTGGGTTTTTTAGGTGCTTGGTACGTTTTATCTTTTTCCCACTGTCGTTGTGTTTGTTTTTCTACTTTATTATGGTCGTACTTCATATGGTGCAGGCATTATTGGCTGCACAAAGCCATTATTCGTCTGTGGAAATACCACCGATCGATCAAAGCAGTGCTTGCCAGCTGGGTGAGATATGAAAGTTTCATATCCTCCATACATCCCTGAATTGTCCATATCCTCAAAGCGTGTTGTATCAACTTCAAACGTGGCACAAACTTGGTATTCGGTGCTAGAAACCACTTTGTATTCAAACTCCTTACCTGTAACAGGGTCAGTAAAGTTTGTTTTTCCTCCATAGTTCGCAATATTTGCCTCGTCAACTGTTGTTGGTAGTTTACGCTGAGACTCAGCAAACATTTGTATTGCTTGATCAACTTGTGACAACGCGCTTGAACGTTGCTCATCAAGCTCGAGTGCTCGTTGATCCATTGGGGAACCAATGTACACGAAACCAATAACAACAGAGATGATCACAAGAAGCGCGATAATAGCAGAGTGAATCTGGAGCGCGAGTTTTGATTGTCCGAGACGGAGAGACTCGAAGTAATACACAGTTGAAACTGCCATTACCACAAGTAGAACAAGACACTTAAGTACAAATCGAGTTGTCACTTCTCCTCCGAGGAACTTATACACAAGCGTTGAAAGCGTTCCAAGTGCAATTGCGATTGTGACAGAGACAAGGAGATACACAATCCAGCGAGACACACCAAGAATTGGAAAACGATTCACACCATCAACTACAGGTGCACCACTTTTAACAGTCCTATAACCTAGCCACGCAAGAATGAGGTATACAGGAAGTGCAAATACAAGGACAGAAACTGCCATACGCATTGCATCAAGTGTTGATTTATATGAGTAGTAGTAATTTCCGTACCGGTCTAATGAGTCAGGAAAATTAAGATTAATAGCTGAAAAATCAATGCTGAGTAATGCAAAAACAGTAACTACGAGTCCCCACAACATGCCCATGTGGATAAAGAAAGAACGCCCGGAATGTGTATTCATGAGAGAAATGCTACAGCAATTCCTCAAGCTTGGCTATATCCCGCTCTATTTTCTTGAGTCCTTCTTCAAAGAATAAATCATCTCGAACATTAATTCCCGCTGCTGCAAAAATGTCTTCCGGGGACGCATTTGATCCTGCAGAAAGAAATTGTCTGATTGTAGATTCATTAATTTTTCCACTCATGAACATTTCATAGAGTGCCGTAGAAATGATTTCTCCAAATGCATATGAGTATACATAGAAGAAATTTCGCAGGTGTGACCAGAATACAAAGAAATACCCGTCATCTTCGGTTAAAGAAACCTTGGGTCCGAGATACGAGGACATGTGTTTGTTTAATAACACTGCAATCTCCTCTTTTGACAGGCTTCCCTTTGCTCTAATCTGTTCATGGAGCTCTACTTCAAAGTTAAAGCAGGCAATCTGCCTAAATACTGTAGAGATAGACCCTTGGATTCTGTCATGGAGTGCAAAAATCTGTTCCTTTTTTGAAAGTGTTGGGAACACCTGGTCAAACGCAAAGTTTTCAAAGAAGGTACTAGCCACTTCTGCAGTTGCAGTTGAATAGTCTTCATATAATGCAGGTTGATTTTCAGAAGAAAACTTTGAATGGAGTGCGTGACCCATTTCATGCGCCATTGTAGTGACCGAATTAAAGTCAGGAACATGGTTTAAAAGTACAAATGTCGGCATGTTCCGTCCTGAAGAGCAATATGCACCCCCGTGCTTTCCTTTTCTTGGAAAGACATCGATTTGACCGTTGACTAGAAATTCATGAAACGTTTTTTCATATTCATTTCCAACTTTTCCAAGCCCAGCTTTTACAATTTCTACCGCCTCATCAAACGGAATAGCGCGCTTTTTTACACCTTTCATTGCAACCTGGGCACTACGATCTGCGTATGTAAGCTTCTTAAGTCCAAGCATTTTTGCTTTTACTGCATAAAACCGGTGGGCAATGGGAAAATGCTTTGTAACTGTTTGAACAAGCCTCTCTACAGTCTCTGGCTCGTTTTGATAACCTAGAATGGTAGCTGAATATGGTTTTTCATATCCACGAAGCTGATCTTCAATCTTTTTGTCAGTTACGACTGCATTTAATTCACTTTCTGCAAAGTCTGATAAGGATTTAAGTTGAGTACTAATCAAAGCACCTAGTGTATGTCGATCTTTTGTAGGAAGTGACGAAAGGATTCCACCCGCTTCTGTAAGGGGCATTTTCTTTCCTTTCCACTTAATTTCTTGTTTACCTAATAGTTTTTCGTTACCCCGAACCCACAATTCATGTGCAGGAAGATTTTTTAGGTTTAAAATCTTTTCTTCTGGCTCAGAAAGAACATATTTCGCATGATCAAAAATTTGCTGTAAAAAATATGTAAATTTCTTTAGTGATTCACTTTTAAGAAACACCTCCTGCTTATCTTTTGAAATTCTTGAAAGTGCTATTGGGAAAAATAGTATTTTATTTGAAAGTTCACTATACCTTTGAGAAAGTGCAGTTAATTTTGCTTCAGCTTCTACATCAGCACTATTGAGGTGTGTGCGATACATGAAATATCTAATTGGTTTTTCAGTATCGAGTTCTCCATATAGTGTTTCGTAATCAGTGAGCGCGGAAAGAAGTTCTGATTCTTCGGTCAGGTATGTTGTGTTTTCAGAATATTTTTGTGCAAATGTTGCATATACTTTTTCTGCAACTTGAATGTCTTTCTCAATCTGTGGATCATTGAGATCTTTATATAGAAGTGACAGGTTCCAAGTGATATTTTTCTGTTTAGTTTTCATACATTCCAAGTGTACTACATTGAGTTATGCACATGCCATGTTGAATATTACTTAGTAACTGCTATCGTTACATTTAGACAGGTTCGCATGGCGCATTTTCTCTCCCTCCACCGTTCTCGGTAGTGTGAACGTCACACACCGAGAACGGTTTTTCTTTAGAAAGTATTATATAATTTGATCACTCTTAGAGAGACTGACCAATCTTTCTATTTCTCTAACCGGCTATCCGCTTAGAGATGACATGAGAAGGTTACCGCAAGAGTCAGGGGTCTAGTAGCGACAAGTGAACGACTTGTACACACCGCCCTGACACATTCTTGCGGTTTTTTACTATCAAAATTTTAAACACTATGATACCGACATCTTCTACTTGACAGATATCATGGATATGCTATACTAATCCTTGATCAGTTGATCAAGATTTTCGGCAGTCCCAGCCCACAAGGGTGCCCGTGGACAACCCCCTCGAAACTTCGGTTTCGAGGGGTGTTTTTTTGTCTAAATCCTAAACTCTATCACACCACCATCTTCCAATTCCTTACTTTTGCTGATTATTGTCCTGGAAAGTAATTTTTTGAATGAAAGCGGGTATGAGTTTTTGATGTCCAGCAAAGATTGGATCTGGTAGATTATTTAAATCAAACCAATTCCATTCTGCAAATTTTTCTGGTTCAGTAACCTTAGGTTCACCTTCCCAATTTTTTGCAAAAAAATCTATATGGACATAATGAGTATCTTTTCTAGGTTCATTAACTAGATGTAGAAACTGAAGATCGTTGGACTTTATACTTGTCTCTTCCTCCAACTCTCTTGCTGCAGCACCTGCAAGTGATTCACCCCATTCGAAGTGACCCCCAGGTAGGCACCAAGTTCCATATCCAGTCTTTCCAATACGCTTTCCTAGTAAAAGCTTTCCATTTTTGAGTACAAATACATTGACTCCGATTTTTGGATAAGTTTTTTCCATGGAAATATTGTATCAGAATTTTCCTAGATCTTAAACTCAATCACATCCCCATCCTTCACCACATACTCTTTTCCTTCGGTACGAACTAGACCTTGTTCACGAGCTTTTCCATATGAGCCAGAATCAAGTAGATCTTTCCAATAGACAACTTCTGCACGAACAAATTTGTCTTTGAAGTCAGTGTGAATTGCTGTCCCAGCAAGGGGCGCTGTCCAACCTTTTATAATCGTCCAAGCACGAGTTTCAGTTTCTCCGGTAGTGAAATACGTAATGAGTCCAAGGAGTTCGTATCCTTCACGAATTAAGTTATTAATTCCATCATCTTTACCTCCTAACTCAGTACGAAACATTTCTTTCTCGTCACCTTCCATATCCTTTAGCTCTTCTTCGATGCGAGCATCTACTAGGACATATCCCGCACCTGATTTTTTAATAAAATCTATAAGCGCTACGTAACGCTCGTCATTTACCTCATCAAGATTCTTTCCTCCACCTTTTTTATTCAACACATAGAGAATGGGCTTCATGGTAAGGAGATGGAGATTTTTTACAGCCAAAGCCTCTTTTTCATCCATGTGCACTGTCCGTGCAGGGTTTCCTGCTTCAAACGCAGCAATTAATTTTGTAATTAATCCTTCTTCAACGATTGCATCCTTGTCTCCACGCTTAACTTCACGTTGGATATTGTTTTTTCGCTTTGATACTGTTTGGAGGTCTGCGAGGATAAGCTCAAGGTTAATTACTTCAATGTCTTTAAGTGGATCAATCTTTCCATCAACGTGGATGATATTATCGTCTTCAAAGATACGTACTACCTGTGCAATTGCATCCGTCTCACGAATGTTTTGTAGGAATTGGTTACCAAGTCCCTCACCTTCAGAGGCCCCTTTAACGAGACCAGCGATATCTACGAATTCAACCGCAGCTGGAATTGCTTTAACCGAACTAGAAAATCTAGCTAATTTATGTAGTCGTTCATCAGGTACCTCAACGACACCCACCGATGGATCAATGGTTGCAAACGGATAGTTCGCTGCTAGCACACTCTTCTTTGTAAGTGCATTAAAGAGCGTTGATTTACCAACATTTGGAAGCCCAACAATACCGATCGATAACTTTGCCATAGATTGTTGATACTAACATTAATGTTTCCATAAATGAAAGTTAGCTTGCTCTAGATTTTCTACTCGCCTTTTTTTGCTGTGCAACCTTCTGTACCTGCTGTTCTGCTGCTTTTTGTTGCGCCAACGCTTGTGCCTGTGCCTGTTGATTTGCATGTGCAGCAGCTTCTTGAGCCTGTTTTTGTGCTAGCGCTGCTTGCTGCATCTTAAATTGAGCCTCTGCAGCTTTCTTTTGTTTTTCATCTGTTGCTTTTTGGGCAAGGACCAACTTTTGTTCTTGCTCAAGACGCTCTTCTTCTGCACGAGCAGCCTTTTCTTGTTCTTCACGCTGTTTCTCATATAACTCGTGTTCTTGAGCAATCTCAATCTGCTTTTGTATTAACTGCTTACTAATTAGAGCTTCTTCAGCCAATATTTTTCTATTGTGTAAGATAATTCCTCCAACGAGCATCAAACCAACAAGCATAAACGTTACCAACACATTTTTTATATCTTTTTTCATATATTTTTATTCAAGTTTTTGCCACATGTGCGTATCGCTTTTTCGTACATCGCACTCTGCACACTTAAAATCATCGGGAAGATCTTCCCATTTTGTTCCAGGTGGAATTCCACGTTCAGGAAACCCCCTTGCTTCGTCGTAAATCCAACCACAATCTAAACATATATATTGAGCCATACTGGCATCATATATATATAGTATGAAAATTAGATGAATACTTTATGCCAGCGGCAATTGCACCTCAAAAGATGATCCTTCTCCACTAGTGCTCGTAACAGTTATTTCACCATCATGCTGTTCAACTATGGTTTTTACAATAGACAAACCCAATCCAGCTCCAACAACTCCAGTGTGGCTTCTTGCTGTATCAACTTTATAAAACCGATTAAAAATATTACCAATATCCTTTTGTGGTATCCCGATACCCGTATCTTTAACCGTTAATATTGCATTACCACCCTTTTTATTGAGAGAGACAATAATATTACCCTTTGGCTTATTGTAATCAATAGCATTTTTAACCAGATTCAATAGCAACCTCACTAAATCATCTGCACTACCTATTACAGACACATTTACAGAAACATGTTCTTCAATAGTGATATTTTTACTTTCTCCGTACGACTTCAGCAACTGTATAGTTTTAATACAAATATCCGAAAGTGAAACCTTACTATGTACATGAGTTGTGGTACGTACATCCTGGGCAAGAAACAATAGATCATTTGACAGAGCAATTAATCTTTCAGTTTCTTCCAACGATTCCTCTGTAAATCGTTTATAATCGTCAACACTTCTATCTTGTGAAAGTAACACCTCTGACCCAGCTTTTAATACTGCCAGTGGTGTGCGAAGTTCATGTGCAACATCAGCCACAAATCTTTTTTGTTTTATATGTGCCTTTTCAAGTGGCTCAAGGGTTTTCTTCGAAAGTGTGTATGACACAATAACAGTTAGTATTGAAAGAACCAAGTCAGAGAAAAGTAATATATTAAAAAGATTCTCTGCTGCCTCTTCGTGAAATTCAGTTTCTTCCATACCGTTTTCTCGATCTTCTCGTACATCTTCATTTACGTTTTTGACGAACAGTCCATAAACCAAAACACTAAATACAACGAGTATAAAAAATACTCCTGCGCTATAAAATGCGGTCAAGCGGAATACTGCCGCCCTAAATTCACTCTGTTTTGAATTTGTAACCGACACCTCTGATTGTTTCAATATATGTTTCATTGTCATCTTTCAGCTTTTTTCGAAGCTGTTTGATATACACATCAGTAATATTACTAAATGCACTATATGCAAAGTCCCAGCAATGTTCAAGGAGCAACTCTCTTGTAACAACCATTCCTGAATTTCTCATGAGGTATTCCAAAATGGAGTACTCTTTCATTGTTAGAGAGAGGGGTTTCCCGTGTTTTGTGACTATGTGCGTATTACTGTCTAACACAATGTCTTGCACCTCCAACTTATCAACAAACGCTTTCTGTGGCCTACGCAATAAAGCACGAGTCCGAGCAATCAATTCCTTCATATCAAACGGCTTCACCAGGTAATCATCGGCACCACTATCTAACCCCTCTACACGATCCTCAATCTCACCTTTAGCTGTAATCATAATTACAGGTAGATTGATATTATCCTCTCGTAAACTTTTACAGACATCCATCCCATCTTTTTCTGGAAGCATTACATCTAAAATAACCAGGTCATGTGAGCCAGAGCGAGCCATTCGCTCTCCCGTCTTTCCATCTCCTACCTGATCAACAGCATATCCCTCTTCCTCAAGCATTTGCTTGGTGTATTTGGCTAATTTTTCATTATCTTCAACTAGAAGAATCCTCATACCGAAGAGTATACGCCTTATTCATCTAAGATTCATTTTCACTTGATACTGTCACCCCATGAAAAAAGAATATGAATTTTCAGGTAAAGCGATGGGAACAGAATTTTCTATTGCAATAATTTCAGATTATTTCCCTGCAGCCGATGCTGCTTCAAAAAATGCAATTGATTCTATACATGAATATGAATCAAGGTTTTCCCGTTTCATCCCACAAAGCGAACTTTCAAGAATAAACGAAGAAAAAGACATGATTGTCTCCAATGAATTCATGGATGTAATAGAAAAATCATACACACTATTTGTACTCACAGGGGGAATTTTTAATCCATTAGTGCAAATTAAACGATTTGGATATACAAAAGATTTTTCTGAAATAGAAGATAGTGCTCAATTACTGAATGAAAATCTAGAAGAATATAATATTGATTTTTCTTCAACCTTAATTGACTCCAAAAATCATAAGGTTGTACTACAAGATGGACAACAATTGGATTTTGGTGGATTTCTTAAAGGATACCTAGCAGAATTATTGTGCAAACAAATTATGACAAGCTCTCCACACATAACTGGAGCAATTGTAAACATTGGAGGGGACTTATATACCGAAGGGAAAGATAGCAATGGAGAAACATTTCTTTTTGATATTTATAACCCAATTACTCAAAGTGACGATACCACCATTCCAATTTTTAACAGCGCATTAGCAACTAGCGGAACATACAAAAGAATTTGGAAAAGCGATGGTGTGCAAACAAACCATATCTTAGACATCTCCGGCATAAAAAATCCAGAAACAGCGATTGTGTCCTCTAGCGTAATTCACCCAGATGGTGGAAAAGCAGAAGCTTTTGCCAAAGTACTTTTATCAATTGAAAAGGATAGGGCATTACAGATACTCAAACCAGAAGATATTGGATACATCTTAATTACAAATACTGGTGAGTTAGTTAGAAATATTTAAAACCACTATGAAACTTTATTTACGAACTATAAAAATTCTGCAAACAGCATTTTTAGGAATTTCAATCCTACTAATGTTAACTTTGCCTCTCCTACTTGTCTTTAGACCTGAGTTAATCACGGACAAAACAATACTTTGGCTATATGGCATTTCTCACCTAGCAGTATTTTTTGTAATGTGCATTCGACCACTTGCTGACTTATTCCGTGGCACAACACTGATTCGACCACTTGTAATCCTTAGAAAAGAAGTCGGCGTACTTTCTGCTTCAATCATCGTATCTTTCATACTCTCAAAGACCATAGTTGACCCGTTTGGCTACATTGCATCTCTCGGCACATTTCCATATTGGTCAATGACCAATTTTGCACTCTTCGCTCACTTGGCTGATGTATCTGCTGTCATATTGATTGTCACATCAAACAACTTATCAAAAAAAGTCCTTGGTGGATGGTGGAAAAAGATACAAAAACTTTCCTACGTATATTTCTATGCGAGTTCGTTGTATGTACTCCTTGTACTAACTGATTACTGGATGCTGCTTTCAATGTTTATAGTTACCACTCTTACCGTACTTGCATATGTAAAGAATAAAGAAATGCGTAACTTAAGAGCACAAGCATTATGAAAATAATTAAAACTGGAGGAATAATAACCAATTGCACAAGCCTTACTGTTACCTCAAAAGAATTAACAATAACGCTTGATACTCCAATTGAATTCATTGCAGGTAGCTTTGTTAATATTTTTATGAATATTAACGGCATCACCACTAGACGTGCATATTCAATATCCTCTTCTCAAAGAGATCAGCGTACCATTTCTGTTGCTGTTAGATTAAACCCAGAAGGAGCAATGAGCCCTATATTTTGGAATACGAATGTTATTGGCACGCGAGTTGAAGTGATGGGCCCACTTGGACTTAATACCGCAGACAAAATGACGCATAATAAGATTTATCTTTTTGCTTTTGGCATTGGAGCTGGAGTTGTTAAGTCCCTCGCAGATTACTTCATCAATACTAAACCTGCCGAGGAAGTGCATATCATAACTGGCAGTAGAACTGAAAATGAGATCGTATATAAAGAATATTTTGATCATCTTGCTAAAAAAAATCACTCGGTTTCAATTGAATATGTAATTTCAAAACCTCAGGTACCAACAACACTAAATACAGGGTACATTCAAGACCATATTAACGGGTTGGATTTTAACAACGCAGATATATATACATGCGGCCAAGAAGCTGCATGCGAAACACTAATTGAAAAAATTAAGCAAATTAATCCAGTCCATTCAAACTATTTTGTTGAGGGATTTCACTAACCAAGGAGTCCTTGAAGTTCGTCCTTGTGTTTCTGCATAACTGCCATAGCGGCAGTCATTTGGTCTTTACCACTCTTCATTTCCTGCTGAATCTCAGCAGCAAGGGATGTAAATAGCTGTGGATTCTTTTCCATAGCACCAATAATCTTATCCTGCATTTCTGGAGGAACGTCCTTCATCTTCGACTTAAGCATCTGCTTCATTATGAAATTCTTGATCATGTGACAATCCTAGCTTATTTTCTGTTACTTTCCAACGATTCCCCATGTCGCCGGGTCTGTTCCCTTTCTGTACACAATAGGAGCAACGATGTTTTCCTTCCTCATCACTAGTACTTTGTCAGTAAATACCCAGGACGAGTAAATTTCATCAAATGAGGGGAATACAGAGCTGTTCTCATCAAACACTTCCTGAATTACTCGTACGTACGCATCTTCTCCAGCGTCTTCGGCGTGTAGCAGATCAAACATACCCTGAAGTTCTTTCGACATTTCTGTTCGAATAGACTCATCAATTAAAACAGATCGCTTTGGTTGAACTCTAATATGGATCACTCCAGGAATATTTTTAAATATCATATGTACTGATACCCCTTCAGGGACAATTGCTTTCCCTCCAATAAATCTCCAAGAAATATACTCAAAACCCGTTTCCGAAGAACGAGACTCAGCTGAGATATCAAAAAAAGTTTCTGTTCGGGACTCACCATGAACCCCTTTTTCTTGATGATATCCCTCGTATTGTCCAAATACCCATTTTCCAGGAGTAGCTGGGATAAGCGACGAGAGAAGTGTGTTTCGTGAAATTGCTCCTACAGCGGTACTTCCAAGCATTAATGCGTGGTTTTGACCAACGTCTTTTAGTGCACCGACTCGGTCATAGAATCCTCCACGATCGTCAATTCCTTTAGATTCAAATAGTGAAACAGTTATTGAGGCTATTGGATGTAGAGCTGCAAACTCTTTAAATACTGAACTAGCGGTAATTTTCTCAAGTTCAATTGCCTGAGCTTTTGCAAGATAGTGATCGATTCTATAGAGCTGATCCTTTGTAATTAAACTCTCAAATAGCTGCTCGAGTCGCTCTGCTGTTTCCACAGAGTGACCAAATGGCTTTTCTACCAGTACCTTGGTGTCTGGGTTAGAAAATACATGAGCAAACTGTGGAATAGAAAATTTGTGGATCAATCCTTCATACAAGTCAGGAGATACCGACCAAAAGAAAATTGTTGCTTTGGATAACTTTTGTGCAAATTCACAAAAATGTACAGGTTCATCTGCGTCAGCTTGAACATACTCACAGAGTGAAGAATAAAAATCCTTAAATCTTTCTTCTGAAACAAGTACTGGACTTTTATCCAAAAGAAATCGTAAAAAATCATCTGAGTTCCAGTCGCGCCTAGAAACTAAATATATCCGTAAGATCTGGGAAAGTCTTTTTGAATTCCATAGTTCAAAAAGTGCTGGAATAATTTTCTTTACAGCCAAGTCTCCAGTTGCTCCATAGAGTACAAAATCCTTCATATGCCCATTATATACAAATAAAAAGAGGAGACCTTTGGGGTCTCCTCTCGAATTGAAATGTGAGTGGAGTGTTAGCGCGGTGGATTACCGTCGCGAAACAGCCACAGAACGCGAGCGATTACAGAATCCCTGACGTCGTGTGTTACACGACTTATCAGACATTTCCTTGAGCACACAACGAATGTCCATCGTTGGGCCAGACCGTTTGTTAACACACGGACCTACATGCTTCGGCGATCGACTCATAGAGAGTCTCCCTTCGAAATTGCCCGGGAGGGCAGAAAGAAATGATGAACGTGACTACTCGGTAACTCCTTGTTACTGAAAATCTCGTCCGGAATATGATGCTATCATAGTTGCATGAACGCGCAATCAAAATTTCCAACAGGAATTGCAGGAGCTGCAGAACGCTCACACGAAGAAATGAAACCGGTACTCTTTGCACCTGACGCAACTGGTCCCAACACCCACTACTACATGATTCGTGGTGGAAGCCAGCTCGGTAATATCACCGCATGGGTTCCGGGAACAATTGGTGGTGAGTATATAAAAGCTTTTGGTCACTACCACATCACTGATTTTGTCGAAACATACACGGTAATTAATGGTGAAGGGGTAATGGTGATGCAAAAGCGTGGAAATACTAATGACGTACTCGAGTCATTTATTGCAGTTAAACTTACTAAAGGACAATCAATTTCTATTCCAGCCTTCTGGGGTCACGGCATGATTAACACCGGTATTGAATGGCTAGTTACAGTTGATGATAGTCCTGTTTCTGTTCCAAATAATAATTCTGATTCAAAAGAAGCAGATGCTCCTTCACATGCTGATTATGAACCAATCAGAACCCAAAAAGGTTTTGGATACTATCTACTTGAAGGCGAGAAAAACGCTATCGAATTTGTAAAAAATTCTACTTACACTACATTGCCAGAAGTGCGTTTTTTTGATAGTGTAACCGAGTTCAATCAATTCATTGCCCATGCCTAGGCTGTCGATTTCCGACAACTGAAGCGTGGGCTCTATTGCACATGCAAAAACGGCTCACTATCGCCCATGTAGCAGCGGAAATTCATCCTTTTTCTAAAAGCGGAGGACTTGGTGTCGTTTTGGGTTCCCTCCCAAAAACACAACACGACCTAGGTCACTTCGTACTTACCATCACTCCTTTTTATGAGCGACACATCGACACAAATCGATTTACGTTTGATGTCATTGCAGAAGACGTACCTATTGAAGTTTCAAAAGACCACTTTGAACACGTAGATTTTCTCGTAGCACAACCAATCCAAAACGATAACGGATTTAATGGAATCGCAAAGTATTTCATCCGAAACTCAACATTTTTCGGTGGAGAAGAGAAACTGTACGGATACGAACGTGAGAATGCTCGTTTTATGTTATTTAATGTTGCATCTTTACACCTTCTTAAATTCCTAGATATTCATCCTGACATTATTAACTGTCATGATTGGCACGCAGGACTTATTCCATATTTTCTTAAAGGCAGATACGGCCGTGATTCATACTGGAAAAATACTGCCACCGTATTTACCATCCACAACCTTACATACCAACTTGGTCACAACTGGTGGGAAATTCCCGTTGAGGAGCGCGACCTTGGCCGTTCACAACTTCCCCATTTTAACGACCCCTCACTTGAACGAATCAACTTTGCAAAGCGTGCAATATTAAACGCAGACAGTATTAACGCTGTCTCTGAAACGTACCGTACGGAAATCATGACCAAAGACTTTGGGCAAGAACTACACAGGACCCTTAAAAACAGACAAAATATTTTCTTCGGTATTGTAAATGGAATTGACTTTGATGCGTATAATCCACTTACAGACCCTGGTCTCTTCAGGCATTATAGTAGTAGCTCTCTTGGTAGACGGAAGGTGAACAAACGTGCACTACAAAAATTCTACGGATTAGAGCAAGATGACAGCATCCCGCTCATCTGTATGACGTCCCGCATCGTGGAACAAAAGGGTTTTCGCCTCATCATGAGCGTGATGTTGAGTCTCGTACGTATCCCAATCCAAATGATTATTATGGGTGACGGAGACAAGGAAATGCAATCCTTCTTTAGCAGTATCGCAAAAAAGTTTCCAAAACAATTCACTATCGTTCCATACGACAACCTTCGTGAGACATCACTCTATGCTGGTTCTGATATGTTCTTGCTTCCGTCACGATTTGAGCCGTGTGGCATCAATCAATTAATTGCTATGAGATATGGATGTGTACCGATTGTTCACCACATCGGAGGACTTGCAGACACCGTGACTGATTATGATCCGTTAGAAAAAACTGGAAATGGATTCGTGTTTGATAGGTATTCATCACGTGAACTGCTTGTGGCAATCGCACGAGCGACCGAGACATTTAAACATCGCTCTGCATGGAATGCACTTATTAAATCAGATATGAATGAAGCTAACTCATGGCTCATCCCAGCACAAAAGTACATTGACCTGTACTATAAGACCTTACGAATTAAAAAACGTTCTTCGGATATTTAATATATGAAGTGGATTCAATTTCATCACCTATACCAACCACCATCACAGGATGAAACTGTGGTTAAAACTGTTTCGCGGGAGAGTTACGACCGAATCTGTGCACTTCATGAAGAGTATCCGCATCTTAAATCCACCATTAACCTTTCTGGTTCTTTAATTGAACTACTCGAACAATATAAAGAAACTGTAATTCTTTCGCGTATTAAAAAGTTAGTAGAAAGTAGCCAAATAGAACTTGTCGGAAGTGTGATGTATCACCCACTGATGCCAAAGATCTCTATTGAAGAGGCTTCGAGGCAAATTACATTTCAAGAAGAAGCTCTAAAGCGCGTCTTTGGAGATGTAAAACTTAGAGGATTTTACTTCCCTGAGATGGCATATGACGCAAACATGGCAGTACTCATTAAGGAACGTGGATATGAATGGATAATCCTTGATGAAATTCACTCCAAAGAATCAGTCTCACCTGAAACTCCCTACAAAGACGCAGCGTCTGGCCTCAAAGTTGTATTTCGTGACCGAACAACTTCTAAGACATTCCCTCCTCAATATGTAACTGAAAACTTCTCACAATTTAAAAACAAAACAGTAATCATTGCCCACGATGGAGAGCTCTATGGGCATTGGCATAAGGATGATATGGGCTTTTATTCTCACATACTTACCAACAAAGAAATTGCTTTTCAGTTAATTTCGGAGTATATCGATTCCATGAGAGACAAGAAGGTAGAGCCTCTAGTCCTCAGACCAGCAAGTTGGGAATCAACCGAAGAAGAACTAGCTCTCGGAATTCCATATTCATTGTGGGATCATCCAGATAGTATTGTTCGAAAAAGTTTATGGGCCTTTGCAACATCGGTTGGCAACGTACTTGAAAAGAAAACTAAAGACCCTCATATTGGTGACGCAAGGCGTGAATACAGTAAAGGTCTTGCGAGTTGCGCATGGTGGTGGGCAAGCGAACGAAGACTCGGTCCATTTTCTCCACTAACGTGGAACCCAACCGAGATTGAAAAAGGGGTTAAACGTATCAACAACGCAGCACGAACACTGAAAAAACTTCCAGTAAAAACCCACGCTGCTATTGAGCATGAATATCACGCACTACTTGAAATGGTCTGGAACGAGCACTGGAAACGTTTCGGAAAAGAAAACGGAGAAATTAATGATGAAATAACCGACAATGAAGAAGCTTAAAATCGCACAACTGACACGACTCGATATTGACGTTCCGCCATTATTTCAAAGTGGATTGGAATTTATGGTTTCCTGGTTGACTGAAGAGCTGGTTCGACGCGGACACGAGGTAACACTCTACGCAACAGACAACTCAATAACTAAAGCGACCAAGCGCTCACTCATTCCTCAATCACTCATGAACCAGGATGAAATGTCTTGGTATCAACCAACTCGTGCCATCTGGAATGCATCGTTTGTCGCTGCAGAGGCTGATAAATTTGATGTAATACACACCCACTCTGCCGCACTTAATTTTTTTCTTCCCTTTATCAAAACACCAGTTGTCCAGACGCTTCACCATGCCATTAGAGATGAATTCTGGAAACCAAAACTTTTAAATGAGCCCTATAAGAGCCAGATGAAATATATTTTTGATCAATATTCAAAAATTAATTACGCTGCAATAAGTCAAAAGCAAGCTGACGCTTTCCTTCCAGCACAAGAAACATTCTTTAAAAATTACACGGTTATCCGAAACGGTATTCCCGTTGATCAATTTACCTATGAAGAAAATCCAAAAGACTATTTTCTGTATATTGGATATGTAAATGAAGATAAAGGAGCACACATTGCAGTAAAAGCAGCAGTCGAAACAGGATCGAAGCTCATTATTGCCGGAAATAATTACGGGTGCGAAGCATTCTTTAAAAAACACATCAAGCCACACCTTTCTCGTAAAATTAAATATGTAGGACCCGTTGGCTTTAAAGATAAAGTTGAACTCTATAAAAACGCAAAGGCGATGCTTGCACCACTTCAATGGGATGAGCCGTTTGGTCTTACACTCGCTGAGTCACAGGCGTGCGGAACACCAGTCATTGCATTCAGGAAAGGTGCTGCTCCAGAAATTATTAAAGACGGGGAAACAGGATTCGTCGTTGATACCTTTAAGCAGTTTATTAAAGCAATGGCAAAAATTGATACTATTTCAAGAAAGACCACTCGACTACACGCTGAAACTGAGCTTGATGTAAAACGTATGGCTGATGAGTACGAAGCGCTATACCTAAGACTCGCTTCAGATAAAAAGGCTTAAATTCCTCCATTTTTCCACCAACTGGCAGTCCAGTGGTGTTTTCCAAATGCCTCAGGAAACACAGTATCTTCTTTCTCAGGCTCAGTGTAATAGTATGGATAGAAAACAGAGTATTCAAATAAATGAACTGACTTTGTACCATCAGAAGACCTAATTTCTACCCTTCTACCTAAAACGCCCGGCGCATCTGACGGAACAGGTACTTGATCATTACCCTCATATTCATCTAAACATCGCTTTAAAAACTTAGGACCAGTTTGCTCAACAATGTCTCCTCCCGTTTCCATTCCGTGCCGGATTGATTCTGGAAGCCTATCCACCAATACCTTAAAGAAAGGTTGTCCCGCTTCACACCCAATGAGTGCGTTACATGGAATACCTGGATGCTCGTCGGCAATAAATGCATGAACACCATCTAAAATTGGTTCAATTGGTTTCAAAGGTTCAAAATCAGCGTCAATATATACACCACCATATTGTAAACAGACTTCATAGCGCAAAATATCGCTTTTCTTGGCCATACGGTCAGCCTCGTCAAACTCTTTCCTGTTAGTGATTTCAGGCAAATTCTGGTCAGTCCAGCGCATTACCGTCCACCCAGGATTCATTTCTTCCCACTGTGATAACCACAAAGAAAACTTCTCAGGAAGCGGAGCGTTTCCGAGCCAGATGTGATGGAAAATTTTAGGAATATAGAGCATATTGTTAGTATTCAGATATAATTGTACTAATGAAAACATCCAGTGAGTCCGCGTGGTACCAAGACGCCATCATATACCAAATTTACCCATTAAGCTTTAAAGACTCAGACGGTGACGGAATAGGTGATTTGCGAGGCATCATTAACTCCCTTGACCATCTTGCTGGAAAACCTGACTCACTTGGAGTAACAGGAATATGGCTCTGCCCCTTTTTTCCTTCTCCAATGAAGGATCACGGATACGACATCTCTGATTATTGTGGAATTGATCCACGTTTTGGCACCATGGAAGATTTTGAGGAGTTGGTACAAGAAGCAAACACACGAGGTATTAAAGTATTGATCGACCTTGTGACAAACCACACATCGTCAGACCATCCTTGGTTTAAGGAATCCAGAAGCTCAAAAAATAATCCTAAGCGTGACTGGTATATCTGGAAACAACCACATGAGGGAGGTTTGCCAAATAACTGGACAAGCGTTCCAGGAAGCTCAGCGTGGACACTCGATAAGACAACTGGTGAATATTACCTCCACCAATTCTTACCCGAACAACCTGATTTAAACTGGAGAAACCCTGAAGTGGTTAAAGCAATGTCTGAAGTTATTGATTTTTGGACAAGAAAAGGAGTCAGCGGATTCCGTCTTGATGCACTAAGCCATATTTACGAAGATCCAGATTTTAAAGACGAACCTGCTAATCCCCGGTACAGAGCATCACCTGGAGTGATTGCAAATGCGTCGTATGAGGCATTGCTCCATGTATATAGTAAAGACCAACCATCACTCCAAGAAGCAGTTTCTCTGCTCTCAACAAAAGCCCACAAAGCAAACCAATTTATCGTCAGTGAAACATATCTAGGTCCTGAAGGCTTAAAAAAGCTCTACGACATGTCGCCGTATCAAAACCACGCACCATTTAACTTCTTTTTGATTACAGAGCGATTTAATCCAAGCTCAATGCGAAGTTCAATTGAGAAATATGAGTCTCTCCTATCGCCAAAAAATATCCGCATCACCGTACTTGGAAATCATGACCAACCACGAGCATCAAATCGCCTCGGACAAGAATTTATTCGCATTGCTGCACTGTTCCAATTAACGCTTCCTGGTATTCCTTTTATTTATTACGGTGAAGAAATCGGCATGCGAAATGTTGATACCTCTGCTGGGCCACACCCATACCCTGAGCTCGCAAAAGATGGATTCACCTCTGAAAGCGGTGGGTGGAATCGAGATGAATCTAGAACTCCAATGCAATGGAATCAAGAGAGTGGCGTTGGATTTAGTACGGGAACCCCATGGCTACCAACTCCTTCACTTGATTCTCTCAACAATATTACTGTTTCTGATCAGAGAACTGATCCAAATTCCCTACTTTCGCTGTATAAATCTTTAATCGCATTGCGTAGGGCTGACAGTACACTCTCCTTGCCTCATATTTCGTTTATAGACGCACAAGAAGGCTTTCTTGCATATTATCGAGGAGAGGATAACTCGCATGCTGTATACCTCAATTTTACGAATACTGCTGGAACAGAAAACCTAGAGACGATCATTGGAGAAAGGAAAGTTTCTGTTACAATTCAAACAGATCCAGGTTGCACCATCACAGACAACGCACTCTTCCTTCCAGCTCACTCAGGCGTTATCTTGAAGCTTAGCTAACGCAAGCCCACCATATAACCCTCCAAAGTCTTCAAGTGTTGCCAATTTAAATTCTGGCAATCGAACATTGGTGGTATTGATTTTTTTGACCTCTGAGACAATCATGTCGAAGTCAATTCCTGGTTTTCTAACAACCATTGGTCCACCAATGATAAATACGTCTGGTGACCACTCGGTAACCATATTCCAGATACCGACAGCGGTAATTTCTGCAGAATGCCTCCAAAAATCTTCGTTAGTAATTGAACGTGGTTTTGCCCCAACCTTTTTTTCCACTGCTGACCCAGACACAAGCTCTTCCAGAGTCTGGTGTGAATAGTGATCTAAAATTTGCCTTCCAGGTTCAAACTGTGTTGTACCGTCAATCAATTGAGGGATATTTGATGGATCAAGAGAAATGAATGCACCACCTACGCCTGTACTGATCGTCATATATGCAAATGTCTTTGCGGAACTTCCAATCCCTGCTCCGTGCAATGCTTCTCCTAGTCCAACAAGATACGCATCGTTAATAACATACACGTGAGCACCCAAAAAAATGTCTGAGACATCCTTCTTAATATTTTTCCCCACAAGAGAGGAAATAAACGGACATGATGTAACGTTTCCTTCCGTATCACGGGTACCAGGAATACCCACAACGACAGTTTTAATTACAGCAGTTGCTGACGCATGTTTTACACGGTCTGCGCCCTTTGCAAGATGTGAAAGAATATCTCCATACGTTTGGGGGGTGTTTCCAATCTCTGCGCCGATAATTTTTTCACCATCGAGGGAGTGGCCCATACGGATATTTGAACCCCCAATATCTATCATGAAAATCATGGGTGTATTGTATCAGGCAACGTCATACACTGCTCTGCTGATGAAATATCCGGCCTCATACGGTCCATCCATCGTGAAATATCATCAGAAAACGTCTCTTTCGGGAATGTAATAATTTTAAAGCTCGCATCGGTATATGAATTAAATTGTTCATACTCTGGTGGAATTGGTCTGCCAGTACGAAACACAATATGTACTTGATCATACTGCCCTACACTGAGCGCATGTTTTAACTGGACAAGGTTTGTTTCCTGTAACGTCTTTGTCTCCGCACCGGTTTTAAAAATAATATGGTACTTCATGTAACAATCATCGTATGAGTACGAGAGGAGGAAAATATCCCGAAGTCCCACTCCATCTCCACGAAGTTTTTTTGCGAGTGAGTCATACTGTACACCAGAGGAAACGTGTGCAGGTACCTCCTTTCTTGCTTCGAGAACTCTATGGAAAAACGATATAAACAAAACACAATTCACTACAACAAGTATTCCTAAGAGCACACGTGCAGCTGAAGCAGTTACAGTCCTTGTTTCAAACTGAATAGTTCTGAATATATACCGAATGAACATTCCGCCGCACAAGATTACAAAGAATAACGAGAGTAGGTATGTTTGGTATATAAAATTTGGAGATTTTGCTTCAACGAGAGAAATTGCACCAAGGTTCCACATAAACCATAAAATACTAAACGAGAGTAATAGTTTTCTTCTCCGAGCAAACGAATCACCAAATCGAACAAAAAATACAATTCCAGTTACAAGTCCAGCAAAATATAGTGTCCATACGTGCGGAAGATACTGTTCGGGTAAGTATCCAGTTACGAAATAATGCCACGGGCGTGACCACCCTTCGTAGTTATCAAAGTGAAGGAATGGTGTCCAAATCTCTCTGATAAATGTATCCGGGTGACTGAGAAATAACATACCGTAAGAAAGAAGAAGTAGTACAAAAGCAGTACTAAACCCGCAAATTACGCGAGTGTTAATTCGCATGTGGTCGCGAATAAGTAAGAGTACAAATGTTGCCAGTGGAATTGCTCCAAGGGCACTTTTTGCAACTACCGGCAGGGTCACAACGAAAGCAATAAGAGAAATTTTCCAGAGTGAGTATAATTTTCTTTCTTGATGAATATCTTTTTGATACCAGAGTATTGCTCCGAAACTACAAATAATAAGCAGAGCGAGTAACACATCTGAATGATTAAACGCATGTCCAGTTATCAAATCTCGTGTAAAGGGAGTAATGATCCATATACACGCAGCAATTCCCGCGGCATATGTTGAAAAACGATTCCGCTCATAGAACCAGACGATGAAAATAAACAACATTCCTCCTATACCAAGCAATGCAGCATATGTAATTCTTCTTGCATCTGCATTGGGTTCCCCATCAAGCAGAAATACCGGGACAGGAATGTACGTATAAAACGGTGGGATGTGTTGCCAGTATTGATTCTCTGTCCACCTGGTATCATCGCTATCGAGTGCATTTATTCTGACTTGTGGTGGAAACGGGTCTCGCAAGATGTTTGCAGAAATCGCTGAGTGCAGGTACTCATCAATGTTATGAAAATCTATTTCAGAGATCTTTGGTTGTATAACATTCAATGACAAGCCGAAATACAATAAGAATAATAGAATTGCGGTGACGAGGTGAAACTTTCCTGTTTTTGAACTAACTTCTGGATTCATGATATTCCTGGTCAGTATTGATTGCCCAAATGTGATCTTTGTTTGAATTACCAGAGACTATGTTTTCTACCGCTGCCATTGCAGTTAACATTGAGTGATCTTGGTTGTTGTACTTATGCATTCCATTTCTACCCACTAAATATAGATTTTTTATTGTATCAACATACGTACGTAATTCATCGAATCGCTCATATGTTCCCGTATATGCAGGATATGCCTTTGGTTGTCGTATTACTGTACCGTCTAATACATGTTCTTCTGTAACTAATCCCATCAGAGCCAATTCTTTCACTGCAAGTTCTCTCAGCGATTCATCATTCATACTCCACAGAGAATCTCCTTCTCTACAAAAATATTCAACACCAATCCATATCTTATCGTCGTGAGGATTGAGATACGGACTCCAGTTATTAAAGAGTTGTACTCTTCCCGCATGCATTCCTTTTTCCTGTACATACATCCATGTATCATCCGGAATTTCTGTAGTATCACCTTTTCGAGCCAGAATGCCGACGGTTAAAAAGTCTCGGTACGGTAACCCCGAAGCAATTGTATGTACTTCTTGTGGTGCATGACTTCCAAGTGCCTTAACGAGATGTTTAATTGGCATCGATGAAATTACCACTTGTGCCGGTAGTGTTTCGGTTATACCTGACGCGTCTTTTACTTTCACTCCTGTGACCACATCACCGTCTGTATGAATTTCATACACTTCTTTTCCAAAATGAATTTGTCCACCTTTTTCAACTACCCGTTTCGCAACTGTCTCCCATAGATGTCCCGGCCCATACTTTGGGTACATAAAATGTTCTATGAGACTCGTGTGTGTTTCCTTTGCTTTATAGAACCTAAACACTTTATGCCACCAAGAACGAAGTGCACTACCAATAGCAGCACCGAGCGATAATGCCTTTACACGCTGGTGACCCCAATCAGGTTTAATTTCTGTACACTTCATACCCCATACTTTTTCTGTGTATTCTTTAAAAAATGTTTCGTACAACTCTTTTCCAAATCTATTGATAAAGAAGTCCTCTAGAGTTTTTTCTTTTCGCTTAAACAATTTTGCAAGCAGGTAACTCCAGCCAACACGAATAGTTCGTACAAATCCTAACTTTCGCAATGTCTCGAACGAAAGTGATAGTGGGTAATCGAAAAAATTTCCAGCAAAAAATATCCTGGACTTACGTTTTCTAATGAGCATCACCTCATCATGTAGGTCCGGATCGGGTCCAATTTCAGGAAGTGAGATTGTATGTTTCTTTCCTTGGTATGAAATACTGATATCTTCATCAATTGTGTGAACTGCTTGAAGGGGTAAAATATTATTCCACCACGAAAGAACTTTCTCTGATTTTGAAAAGAATCGATGCCCTCCAATATCAATTTTATGACCCTTATAATCTTCGGTTCGGGATATTCCACCAACCATATTTGAAGCCTCAATAATGATAGGCGTTATATCTGCCGAACTATGGAGAAGTTCATACGCAGCTGTAAGGCCTGCTGGTCCTGCGCCTATAATTATGGCCGTTTTTTTCACTGTATAACTGTACCATAGTGGTAGAGGCTTTTTTTATCTATGAAATCTGCTCAAACATGTCGCGCAATGAGACATTTACCTTAGGGGTAATGAACTCCTCGTCAGCAAATTTATGGAGCATTACTGACTCAACGGTTAGTACACTTCGAAGTGCCAAATCTTTATTGATTTTTTTAACAAGCTCGGGGTTGGCTTCTAATACCTCATTCATTTTTGCCAGTGAACCTTCACGAAACTCTTTATACAATGCAATCGTCTTATTAATTGCCTCAGCGTTAAATATTTCCTTGTGTTCACTTTCCAACAGCGTCATTAATTCTTTGACAACTTTTCGAGCGATGATTGCTTGTGCTCGGTAGTACATATATCGCTCACCAATCTCTACACCAGGAACTAACTTCTCCTGAATTCTATGAAACACTTGAAGTCCCATCGGAAGGTCGGCGAGTCGAATTGCTTGTTCTTCTGATCCACGCTCAGCTTGTTCTCGTTGTAACTCTAGTTTAATAGACACACGACGCATCGCACGCTCGCTAATTTCACCGTACGAATACAATTGGCGTAGGAAATACTTTTCAATTCCAATTGCGTAGAGGCGTAAAATTCGTGCAAATAATCTTGGGTCAGTGTGTTTATGTAATGTTCCACATTCAGAAAGAGAGTCGGTGAGGAGTAAAGTATATTTTGTATCTAACTCAGTATATGTATCGGCATCAATGTACCCTTTTTCATTCAATCCCTTTATACGCTTTAAAACAGTCGTGTAAATAAGTACGAGTGTTTCTGCCTTCTCAAGCTCTTCTAGGGCCGAAAAACGGTCAATCTTGAGGCGCCTTATGAGTGGGCCAATAGTTAGTGCCTTTACAAACAAAGTGAAGAAAATACAGCCAATAGTGAGGGCTAAGAGAAAATCTTTTGGAGTAAAGGCATACTGCCATCCTTCAAAATACAGAGAGTCTGGAATGAGCAACACCATTGTAATCGCGAGTGCACCCCGAAGACTTCCCCACGCGAGTAAATGTTGCCACGGACGAGGAATGTTCTCTTCAATTTTAATAACATTAAGAAGCGCGACAATTGGATATATTGAAAGTGAACGTGCAATCATCACCACCGCGATCGCAGCAAGAATTGGAAGAATAAATACCCACAATGAAATTTCAATTTGAACAAACAAAAGTCCAAGCAGGAGAAACACAAGCGAGTTAGCAAGAAAGGCAAACTGACCCCAAAACTGCTCCACAAATTCAGTAATTTTTGGTGACAATTTGTATCGTCCGTAATTACCCATAACAATTGAGGCAACCGATGTAGCAATGATGGACGAAATCTTAATATCCTGACCAAAGAGATGAAGGTGCGAAGAAATGAGCTCACTTCCGATAAACGTTAAGTGTGCCAGTGCAATTGTCAATGTAATACTTACCGCATCACTTGCCCGGGCAAAACCAATCAACTTTGCAAAGAGCCACCCTGTAAAGAGTCCAATCAAGCAACCACCAGCAATCATAGTTGCAAACATTAGTATTCCTTCAATGATTGACAGGCTTCCATTAAATCCTTCAAGTGCAACTCCAAGTACAATCAAAAACAATGCATATGAAGTACCGTCATTAAAAAGAGATTCTCCTTCAAAGATAAGTGCCAGGCGTCGTGGAGCGCCGTATTCTTTAAATAGTGCAAGTACAGCAACAGGATCCGTTGAAGAAATCAGCGCACCAAACAGAAGTGCGAACATAAATGGAATTCCATATCCGATCAACCCAAGTACCCACCATATTCCAAGAGCAACCAAAGCAGCTGATACCAAAAAACCTACGATTGAAAGTAATGAGATCGAGGTGATGTTTTCAAAAATCTTTCGAGCATTCATCCCATACCCAGACTCAAAGATGAGGATTGGAAGAATGATATAGAAAAGAAGTTCAGGCGTAAGACTAAATTCTCTAATAAATGAAAAAGCTCCAATTTGAGAAAGTGGAACAAGCAAAAGTCCAGCAATAACAAGCAAGACTGAATACGGGATCTTTATCTTTCGAGACAATAAATACACCCCGCTAGATACTGTGAGGAACGAAAAAAGCGCGAGTACGGA
This sequence comes from Candidatus Paceibacterota bacterium, assembly GCA_035438625.1. Taxonomy (NCBI): domain Bacteria; kingdom Bacillati; phylum Minisyncoccota; species Minisyncoccota bacterium. The sequence continues at coordinate 325 of DAORIS010000001.1, read as the reverse complement.
CTCAATTGAGATTTCCATAAATATTTACGTACGAAATTGCAATAGTACAACGATTTTAAAAAGTGTCAAAAAGATATCCACTTTTATCATAAACTGTGGACACGACGGGAATCAAACCCGCAATCCCAAAATGGTAAGGTTTGAGATCTAGATCACTAGCGTGCCCTCGATATGAGTTACCATTTCATACCGTAGATGAGTATATGAAAGTGAGTATGAATTTTCTTTCAAACGAAAACACCGGCGTTTAAGCCGGTGTTTTCTGATCTCAAACCTTACCAAAATTAACTATATATTTTTCTGTCCTACTGTCAACATTGTGGAC